>DAHZZC010000408.1 GCA_027435495.1 Planctomycetales bacterium | reverse complement strand
CCGCCGCTCGTCCCAGATCCATAAAAAGTGATACGCGGCAAAGAAGGTCGCGAAGGCCCCGAGGGTGTGGTTGTTGAGTGTCTGGGTGTAGGGTAACAGGTAGGTGCCAAACGTCGCCGCGGTCATGCAGAAGAACCAGGTCCAGTCGTTCACGGCGTACCGGTCGAGCACCCGTGCGAAGAAGGCCAGAAAGATCGCAAACGGAATCACATTGAACAGAAGCAGGATCGGCTTGAAATAGAAACCGTAGACCGGCCACTTCATTGGCTCCGCCGGCCGCTCGAGGACGGAGAGAAACTGGCCCGGATGCGCCGGGTCGGGCTTCTGGACGTTCCGTTCGTACCTCAGTGTTTCGAAGACCTTATCCAGCGGGATCTTGCTAATCCGACGCGCCGGGTAGATCAGCCCGGCGATCACGGTGGAGATCAACGCCGGCTTGCTCGAGTGGAAATGTCGTTTAGTTTCGGGCGCCTGTCCGCGAGTTGGATCCTGGGGCAGGTTGGGAGGCCAGAGGATCTTGTCCTGGGTTTGCAACTGCCAGGGACACTCGTCGATCACGTACGTTCCCTTTTCGACCAGGCTCCAGACAGTACACCACCGCGAGATGTCGTTGGCCGTCATGAAGGCGGGCTGGCGGAGGGTGTGCCCCGCGGCCAGGAACGTCGCCGAGGTGATAAGGACGATCGCCGTGTATCGGCGCACTTCACTCCGCATTCCGGCGGGCTCGCCGACAACCAGAGGCGTTGGGCCTTCGTCGGCGTCGGCGTCGGCGTCGATATCTGCATCTGTGTCATCTTCGGTATCGTCGAGGGAGCCGAGCTTGAGGTCGATGTTGGGCGGGAGGTCGTTGGTTGCCTCGTCGTCGATCGGCGGCATCCAGCTTTCGATGTCGTCGATCGGCGGGATCGATTGGTCTTTGGGGACTGGGTTCGGCGACGGGGCCTGGTCATCGCGGATCCCCGTCAGATCGTCCTCGTGGCTCATGGCTGCACCTCGCGGGGGCCGGTCGGCTCGCCGACGCCGAGCGTGGGCCCGTCCTCGGCCCGGGTGGCGATCCGATCCACGACGCTGTAAGTGTCTTCGGGGCAGATATTATAAGCCGTCACCAGCTCGGCGAGGATGCCGAGGCTCAATAGCTGGATACCGACGCTCAGAAAGGCGCCGGAGTAGAACATCAGCGGTCGGGTGCCGATCGGCTCGTGTTTTGGGTCGAGCCAGACAATCGCCAGGTAGAGTAGCCCCAGACCGCCGATCGCGGTCAGCGTGAGCCCGAACCCGCCCAGCACGTGGAGCGGGCGCTGACTGAACCGGGTGAGGAACCGGACGGTGAGCAGGTCGAGAAAGCCCTTGACCATCCGCATCACGCCGTACTTCGACTGCCCGAACTGACGGGCCCGGTGCTGGACCACGACCTCGCCGACTCGAAATCCCCGGGCATGAGCCAGAACCGGGATGAACCGGTGCAGCTCGCCGTAGATGCCGACCTCGTCGAGGACCTCGCGGCGGTAGAGCTTGAAGCCGCAGTTGTGGTCGTGGAGCCGGCAGCCGGTCATTCCACTGACCATCGCGTTGAAGATCCGGCTAGGGTAGACCTTGTGCCAGGGGTCGTGCCGGACCTTCTTCCAGCCGCTGACGACGTCGCGACCGGACTCCATCTCCTGGAGGAAGCGGGGGATCTCGGCCGGATCGTCCTGGAGATCGCCGTCCATCGTGAAGATGAACTCGCCCCGGGCCGCCTGGAAACCCGCCATCAGCGCGGCGGCCTTGCCGAAGTTGCGGCGGAACCGGATCGCGCCGACCCTCGGATCCGATTGGGCGAGTTCCTGGATCACCCGCCAGGAGCCGTCCCGGCTGCCGTCGTCGACGAAGAGGAACTCGGCCGGTCCGATCGCCGGATCATCGCAGACGGCCGAGAGCTCGCCGACCAGTGCGGCGAGGCTCTCTTCCTCATTGTGGACCGGGATGACAACGCTGATCCGGATCATGGATTCGGTCTGACCTCGGCGGGCAGGGAAGGATTTGTCCCGGTGTGCGCATCGGGCGTCACCCGCCCGGGACGGAGGATCGGGACTAGCACGGCCGCGGCAAGGACCTCGGCCGCGACCCAGACCAGTCGCAGTACCAGCGCCGCGACCACCGCACGATCGGCCCCCAGGGCGGGTGCGAGGGCCGACATCAAGACTCCCTCGCGGACGCCGAGACCGCCGGGCATGACCGCGACCACGAAGCCGGCGACGGTCGCCAGCGCCACCGAGGCGATCACCACCGGGGCCGTCGCGATCAGTGCCGACGGCTCGATGCCGCTTCCCATGGCCCAGACGACGGCAAGCTGGCTGGCTCCGAGGAGGGCCCATCCGATCGAGGTCGCCAGCACCCCAGCTCCGAGCAGTCCGCCCGAGAGGCCGGGCATCGCCTCGGGACCGACGCCGGGTATCGGCAGGCTAATGAACCGGGCCAGTCGGCCGAAGACGGGAGGCGCCACCACCGCGAGAAACGCCAGTCCCAGGGCCAGCGACGCGAGCGAGGCGAGCCGGTACATCGGCAGGTCGACCGGCCCCCAGCCCGGGATGTCGAGCGAGACCTGCCCCGATCCGGTGGCCGCGCCGAAGCCGGCCGCGGCGACCAGTCCGCCGGAGGCCATCATCACGAGCGTTTCGTAGAACGTCGCGATGGCGGCGGTCGCGCCTCGCGCTCCGAAGGGCATCGAGAGCCCGGCCCGCATCACCACCACCATCGCCTTCCCCGGCACATATTTGCCCAGGTGGCTGACCAGG
>DAHZZC010000407.1 GCA_027435495.1 Planctomycetales bacterium | reverse complement strand
GGATCGTCGTTGATGTGGGTCTTGGTGGCGGGATCGCAGAGCGTCTCCGGGCGCGGGCCGGGCGGCGCAATTCCCTGGTATCGACCGACCAGTTTCCACCAGGCGGCGTTAAGGTCGCCGTCGCCGACGTGGCCCGAATAGAAAGCGTGCTCGAACCGGGTCATCACCCCGGCCGACCACGGCAGGAAAACGACCGACGATCCGTCGAGGGCCTGGTCGAGCAGGAACGTGGTGGCGTCGGCCCCCGCGGCGCCCGGGCTGAGCAGGCCGACCTGCTTCAGGTACGGCCGTTGGCCGGCGGCCAGTCCGATCAGGTCGCCGATCGCCTCGTGGAACGCCCGGTTGGCTCCCTCGCGCAGCGGGTACGGCACGCCTGGCGTCGAGTAGCTGATGTAGTAGTAGATATGCCCGAGCTCGTGGTGCGCCGTGGTGAACCATTGGCTGTTCGCCTCGATCGACATCAGGCTCCGGACGTCGCGGTCAAGGTCGATGTGCCAGGCGCTCGCGTGGCTGTTCTTCTTCCGGCCGGATTTGGGGTCGGCGGGATAGAGGTCGGACTTCGCCCAGAACGACGACGGGAGCCGGGGGAATCCGAGCGAGGCATAGAACCGCTCGGCCTGCTCGGTGATGAATTCTCGTGGCTTGCCGCGGAAGGGCTCGTCCATGTCGATCCCCTCGACGAGCCCCGGCCAGTCCTGGCCCCATCGGTTGGAGAGCCAGTGGGCGGGGATGCGTCCGTCGCGCGGGGGCTCCGCCTTGTATCGGGACGCCAGCGCCCGGCGGGCCCAGGCATGGAGTTGCTGGTGCAAGGGGCGCATCTGGTCGATCAGACGGTCGCAGAGCGCCAGCAGCTCGTCGACCGACATCCCGTAATCGGCGACCTGGAGCGCGAAGAAGTTGTCGAAACCCATCGTGCGCGCGACCTTGTTCCGCAGATCGCGGAGCCTGAGCAAACCCTCGCGCAGGGGGCGGCCGATCTCCTTGGACGCCTCCCAGGCGGCGCGTCGTTCGTCGAGGTCGCGTGATTGGAGCAAGATCCGGTCGATCTCGTTGGCGGAGGCATCGCGAATGCCCTCGGGGCGTCGGATGCGGAAGGTGAATCCGTCCTGCGCGGCGGTCTGCTTCGCCTCGGCCTCAGCGCGGGCCTTGACGACCTCAGGGACGGTCCCGGGCGCCTCAGCCGCGTGAAGCCGGACCTTTTCGAGCTGGCGGACGGTCCGGTCGTTCAGCATCGCCTTCTGATCGAGCAGTCGGCGGACGGTCTCGATCACCTCGGGCGAGCCGACGTACTGGCCGAGCTCGATCGACTTCGCGACCTTCGCGGCGGTATGGGCCTCGCTGACGTCGGTGGAAGCGGCCCAGTCGGCCTCGTCCGAGGCGGTGAGCCTTGGCAGCCATCCCTCGACGAACCGGGCGAGGAAGGCGTCGGCCGCTTGCTGGGGCGTTGCCGAGGCAAGGGCTCCCGAGGAACCGAAAACCCCCGCCGATGCCGCGGCCATTGTCCCCTGAAGGAATCCACGGCGATCGAGCCGAACGACCGAATCCGACGACATGGCGCGTGCTCCTCTTTCGCGTGCGATCCTCTCCCCGGCCGCATCACCCCGCGTCAGGGCGAGTGAAACGATAGCAAAACGGCCGGCGTCGCGGAACCGGGCGGGGGCGAGGCCTGGCCGCTCGCCGGTCTCATCGGATTTTTTTGTGCTCGCGTAACTTTCCCGTCGGGATGTCGTCTTTTCAGTAAGGAGGGAGGTGTCCCCGTCGCTCGCGGCGCGTCTCCACCGCCCGTCAACGAGGATCCTTCGCGATTGCCGCCCGCCAGGCCGGCGGGCCGTGCATTGTCTGCGCACCTCAGGGAGAGAAGCCATGTCTACCAGCCGCCTGTTTCATGGCTCCGCGATGATGCCGAACACCCCGACCCTCTTCTTTCCGTACACCATGACGGCGCGGTTCTACGACGGGACGACGCTGGTGGGAACGATCTCCAGGGGGCTGGATTCCCCGGGCGGTGCAGCACTGTTCGCTGCGTCCACGACCACCGCCGAGTTCACGAAGGTCGAGCTGACGGCCCAGTCGGGCAGCTACCCGTCCGGGACCAGCGGGTTCCTGGTCGCCGAGGTTCGATACGCCGCCGCCGTGCCCGAGCCCTCGGCGCTGGCCCTGGGCGGGATTGGCCTGGCGGTTGCGGCGGCGGGCGCCGTCGCGTCGAGGCGACGCCGATAGCCGGGCCCGCCTCGATCGCAGGGCCGGGACCGCCGCGTCCCACGCCGGAAGACCCGACCGCCGACCACTTCCGTCCGATCCTTTCACGATGAGGCTACAACATGCGGACTGCTTCCACGCCTCGACGCCGAACTCGCACCACATCGGCCCATCACCGCCATCGGCCGGCCTCGGAGCGGCTGGAGGGGCGACAACTCCTCGCCACGATCTCGGGCTCGCTCTTCGAGGATCTCAACGCGAGCGGCACCTATAGCTCCAGCGATCCATCTCTCCCCGTGGCGGGCGTGACCGTCTATCTCGACCAGGCCCATCAGGGGGTCTACGAGGCGGGCGACCCGACGACCACCACCGACACCAGCGGCAACTACTCGTTCACTGGCCTGTCGGCCGGGACGTACTAGGTCGGCCAGCTCGCCCCCGCGGGGACGTACCAGAGCGCCCCGGCGCCGAGCCCCGGGCCCGGCGTGCTGGGCGGCGTGCTGAAGGAGTTCGCATCGCCGGGCACCAACCCGAGCGGCCTGACCTGGGTCCCAGGATCGACGGGGACCGGGGCCAGTCTCTACGTGTCGGCGAGCGATGCCTCGGGGAACGGGCACATCTATCAGGTCGACCCCGCCACCGGCGCGATCCAGAGCTCGTTCGCGCCGCCGGTCCCCATGTATGGCCTGACCTACGACGGCCAGTATCTCTGGGGGGCGGACGTGGGCGACAACCTGCTCGTCCAGTTCAGCACCAGCGGCACCGAGATCAAGACGCTCCCCGCGCCGGCCGCCGAGCCGTCGGCGGTCGTTTGGGACGGGACCGACCTCTGGGTCTCGTTCATCAATAGCGGGCAGATCGACAAGGTCGACCCGAGCAACGGCTCCGTCCTCGCCACAATCTCCACGACGGAAGCCGGATTCAGGGGCCTGGCGCTCGATGGCAGCCACTTTTGGGCGTCCGACGTCAAGACCGAACAGGTCATGGAACTGGACCCGAGCAACGGGGCCGTGCTGCGGGCCTTCACCCCTCCGAGCGACTTCAACAGCAACCTCCCCGTGGGCCTCGCGTACGACGGCTCGGCCCTCTGGATGGCGCAGATCACCTCCTCGCAGATCTTCCGGGTCGACGCCAGCAGCCCGGGGGAGCAGGCCGTTACCCTGGCCGATTCCGCGGCCACCGCGAGCGGCGTGGACTTCGGCGACTTCCGGCTCGGCTCGATCTCCGGGACGATCGCGAATGCCCAGGGCGGCCCCCTGACTGGCTGGACCGCCTACGTCGACACCAACGGCGACGGCCAATACGAGGCCTGGGAGCCGGCCGCGATGGCCGACGCCAGCGGGAATTACATCATCGGCGGCCTGCTGCCGGGGACCTACACCGTCTCCCAGATCGTGCGCCAGCCCGGCTGGTCGCAGACGACGCCCGCGGCGTCTTCCGTGACGATCGACTCCAGCGGCCAGGCGATCGGCGGCCAGTCCTTCACCGATACGCTGTCCGGCCTCGGCCCGCTCGGGGCCGAGGCACCGGCCAACGCCACCACGGCCGGGGTGCAGCAGACGACCAGCATCGGCGCCGTCTCCAGCGACGGCGCGGGCAACTATGTCGTGGCCTGGCAGGGGCCCACCTCGACCGGCGGCAGCGGCGTCTTCGCGCGCCTGTTCAACTCGGTCGGCACTCCGCTCACCGGGGAGATCCTGGTCAATTCGGTCGCCCCGGGGAGCCCGACCCAGCACAACATCTACGTCGCGATGAACGGGAGCGACGACTTCGCGGTTGCGTGGGCCGACAACTTCAATGTCTACGGCCAGACGTTCAACGCGCAGGGCACCTCGCTGCTAAAGGGGCCGGTCACGGTGTTCGCCGCCAGCAGCACGACCCTCGGCAACAGCTACGGCGTTGGCATCGATTCCTCGGCGAACTTCGGAGTTTATTACTACACCGGGGCGGCGGGGTTCTCGACCAAGCTCAACCACATCGTCCCGGCCTTCGACGTGCAGCTCTACACAGCCTCGGGGGCGGCCCGGCTGAGGAAGCCGATCCAGGTCGGCACCGATAACTGCAACGGCTGCGGGGTCGGCTCTCTGGCCATGGCCCCGGACGGCACCTTCGCGGTCGCCTGGCACAGCATCGGCGGCGTCTATGCCCAGCGGTTCGGGGCCACGGGCTCGCTCGTCGGCAGCCGGATCACCGTGACCACGTCGGGCCTCTATCCGTCGCTCGGGATGGACGCGAGCGGCAACTTCGTGGTGAGCTGGGAGGTCAACACGACGGCCACGCAAGCCTATCAGGCCCAGTATTACGCCTCCAACGGCGCGCCGATCGGGCCCGTTCTTTCCTACACGACGTTGAACGTCGGCTCCGGGTGGACCTATCCGGTGGCGACGAGCGGCGGGACCGTCCTCTTCAACTATCCGAGCGGCGATGGTGAGATCCTGGCCCAGCGGTATTCCGTCTCCTCCAGCGGATGGACCCCAATCGATTCGCAGCCGTTCATCGTCAACGAGACACTGGTCGGCGATCACCAGACGCCCTCGTGCGAGATGATCGGGAACGGCGGCTTCGTCGTCGTCTGGAGCGGCCCTGGCATTGGGGACGATTCGGGCGTCTTCGTCCAGCGGTACGGCACTGCGAGCGTCGCCCCGGCCGCGATCCTGGCGCCCGCGGCGAACTCCCCGGTGGCCGCGGCGATGGCCCTCGCCCCGGCGGGGCCGTCGCGGATCGAGACGGTCGTCGACACGGCGATCGAGGCGCTGTCCCCCGATCCCTCCGCCGACGGGCCGGCGCCGGTCGTGCTCGGCCCGATCGTCCTGCCTTCCGCGTCGCGGCGATCGCGTGGCGATCGCCTCCGATCGGACCGACTTCTCTTCGAGTTCGCGGCGGAATAGACTGGTCCGCTCGAGCCCTCGGCCGTCGCGGCGGCCGGTAGGGTCGGATTAACCGGGAGGGGCTGGTCGTTCCCTACCGAAGTCGACGACCGGTCCGGTCTTTCATGTCGACCCACGACGCCATTCCCGAGCAGCTCCTGGAGCGGGCCCGCGCCGGCGACACCGAGGCGCTGGGCCGGCTCCTGGAGCTCTATCGCAATTACCTGGGCCTGGTCGCTCGCACGTTGATCGGCCAGGCGCTACAGATCCGGCTCGACCAATCGGACCTGGTCCAGGAGACTTTCCTCCTGGCTTCGCGAGAGTTCGGTCAGTTCCTCGGCTCGACCGAGCCCGAGCTGGTCGCCTGGCTGCGCCGGATCCTCGTCAATGCCCTGGCGACCCAGGCGAAGTACCACCGCCGGCAGGGACGCGACTACCGGCGAGAGGAGCCGCTCGAGGCCATGCTCGGCCGCTCGGGCGAGGCCGCGCATCGGGTCC
>DAHZZC010000406.1 GCA_027435495.1 Planctomycetales bacterium | reverse complement strand
TGCGCGAAGGACGACCTCGCCGCGCCACGGCGAGTTCTTCGCCGGCGTCATCGAGCCAGGCGACTGGGGGCGCCTCGTCGGCGCCCTCTCCGGCGTAACGCTCCAGAAGCTGACCGTCCGTGAGGCGGGCAAGCGCCCCCTCGCGAAACAGCCGACCCAAATCCTCCGGCGCCCTCTTCATTTCGGCGAGCCTCCTCGACGCTCGATCTCCTCGATCCTCCGGATGGATATACTCTCGATGCGGCGCCGGCGTGGGCGCCGATCGTCCCCCGGATTGGACCTGGCCCATGCATGTCCTGTTCGTCCACCAGAATTTCCCCGCCCAGTTCGGCCATATTGCGCGGCACCTGGCGCGCAGGCCCGGCTGGACCTGCTCGTTCGTCTCGCAGACCGAGCCGGGCGAGTCACACGGCATTCACAAGATCCGTTACGCGCCCGTCGGTGGCGCCCGCGCCGAGACGCATTATTGCAGCCGGACCTTCGAGAACGCGATTGCCCACGCCCACGGCGTCTTCGAGGCGTGCAAGGCCCAGCCCGGCCTTCGACCCGACCTCATTGTCGGACACAGCGGGTTCGGCTCGACGCTCTTCCTCCCCGAGCTTTATCCCAAAACGCCGGTCGTGAACTATTTTGAATACTTTTACCACTCCCACCAGTCCGACATGGACTTCCGCCCCGAGTTCCCCCCGGCCGAGATCGACTTCCTCCGCGCCCGGGCCCGGAACGCGATGATCCTCCTCGACCTGACCAACTGCCGCTCCGGCTACAGCCCGACGGTCTACCAGCGCTCGCTCTTCCCGGTCGAGCTGCGACACAAGATCGCCGTCGTCTTCGACGGGATCGAGACCGACATCTTCCGCCGGCTGGATGGCATCCCGCGCCGGATCGCCGGGCGCGAGATCGGACCGTCGACCCGGATCGTCACGTACGTCAGCCGCGGCTTCGAATCGATGCGCGGATTCGACATTTTCATGAAGGCGGCGAAGCGGATCTACCAGCGGTTCCCGGACGTCGTCTTCGTCGTGGTCGGCAGCGACCGGATCTGCTACGGCGGCGACGAGAAGCACATCCGGCACAAAACATTTCGCGAGCACGTCCTCGCGCAGGACGATTACGACCTCTCACGGTTCCTCTTCACCGGCCTGGTGCCGACGCAGACCCTGGTCGAGCTCCTGAGCCTCAGCGATCTGCACATTTACCTGACTGTTCCGTTCGTCCTCTCGTGGTCGCTGGTCGACGCGATGGCCTGCGGCTGCACGATCCTCGCCTCCGACACGCCGCCCGTTCGCGAGATGATCCAGCACGAAAGGACCGGCCTGCTCTCCGACTTCTTCGACGCCGAGTCTCTCGCCGACCGCGCGGTCGGCGTCCTTCGCGATCCGGAGGCCGCGCGACACCTCGGGCGCGAGGCAGCCGAACTGGTCCAGCGCCGATATGCCCTCGACATCACGCTCCCCGAACTGATCCGATGGTTCGAGAGCAACCTCACTTCAGGCGAGCCACCGGTCAGCTACGCTCCCTGATCCGGCCCCGAGGCCGGATGATCCCGGCGAAGGTCCCACGATGCCCGATCCTGACCCAATCCACCCGGCCGCAATCGATCCCGAGGCGTTGGCCGCTCAGTGCGAATTTCGGGCGACCCGGCGCTCGGGCCCCGGCGGTCAGAACCGGAACAAGGTCGAGACGGCCGTCGTGCTGACGCACCGGCCGACCGGCCTCCGCGCCGAGGCCTCCGAGCGCCGGACTCAGGGCGAAAATCGACGCGCCGCGCTCGCGCGGCTCCGGATCGAACTGGCCCTCTGCATCCGCCGCTCGATGGATCGGGATGAGGGGTCGTCACTCGTCCCGAGCGCGCTCTGGCGGTCGCGATGCCGGGGCGGTCGGATCGTGGTCAGCCCCGACCACGACGATTTTCCGGCGCTCCTCGCCGAGGCGCTCGATGTCCTCTCGGCGCTCGACGACGAACCGAAGCCGGCCTCGGAGCGGCTGGGATGCTCAGCCACGCAACTGGTGAAGCTGCTGAAAGAGGAGCCAAGGGCCTTGTTGCATGTCAACGAAAGACGCCGGCAGGCCGGGCGGCATCCGCTCCGTTGAACCGATCGGCGGCACGGGTGCGGGTGGGCCCTCGATCGAGGGCCCCCGTGTCGCCGTTCGGTACAGGGGCTTCGTTCGCCTCGGCCGGCCGGCGGTCTGGCTCGGCACATCTCGTATCAACCTGGATCAGCTCGTCTCGGCTCCGGTAGGATCGGTTCAGTGCACAGGCTCGACACCGGACGGGGCCGACAGCTCGGTCAGCTCCTCGGGAGTCAGGTCCTCGAAGGCGCGCCCGTCACGCTCGAGTCCCTCCTGAAGGCGCTGGGCGATCTCGCGGAGTTCGGGCGAGTCGATCAGAGCCGCGAGCTCTGCGAGCTGCGAGGGATCAAGGTCGCCAAGGAGCACCCCCTGTTGGTCGAGTTCGAGCTCCATCCGCAGGGCGGTCTCCCACAGCTCGGCGTGGGTCTCGGCGGAACCGCCGAAGATCAGGCTCTGGTCGCCGCGAGTCAAGCGGTTCAGGTCGTCGACGTTGTCCAGGCCAATGCCGATGAGGGCGGCTCGGAGGCGTCGGGGCCGAGGGCTGGATGGCTGCGTCAGCATCATCGCGCGGAGGGCCTTTCTCAAGGGAGTTGCCGGGTTCGACTGGCGAGGCGGTCCGGCGAGTGCCAGGTCATCGGCACCGCCGGAACGCCTTGCGATTGTCTTATCGGTTTCTCCCCGGACGGCAAACAGCGCCGGCCCCGGGTTTCCCCCAGACCGGGCTTGGGCGACCGGCAACGGTCTTACGATCCGCCCAGGCACTCCCGGGCGACATTGCGAGCCACCCGATAGGCGGCGCGGACTGTCATGCCTCGGGCCTCGATCTGATCCTCACTGAAGAGCCGCCCCTCGCTCGTCGGCAGACCGGCGAGCGTGACGGTCAACGGCAGCAAGTCAAGGAACTGTCGGTACTTCTGCTGCAAGTCGTTGGGGTTCGCTTGGTCAGTCACGGCCCGGGCTCCTCGGTCCTGATTGGGGTCTAAGGCGCGGGGTTCTCCACGGGACGTCCCCATCGCGAATTTCGCGAATCCCGGACGTCTCGTCCCCTTTCGAAGGTAGCGCGCCGGCCGTCACCGGGCAAGGCCGTAGCGAAACCGCATCCCCACGCCCATCATCGGACAGGATTTTCGAAGGCTTTTCCTTTGACGCGGACGGATGGAACGGATATAGTGGTTCCAGTCAAGCCGTTGCCGCCGAAACGAGTAAAGATCATCCGGCGGCAAGAGACTCGCACCAGGACGGGGTTCCTGGAGTCCCGCCTCCCTTCCCCGATCCCGGCCAGGTGGATCGAATCGCCCGTCGCGGCGGTTCTCCCACGGGGTAATCATGGCCCCAGCCGCGATCGGTCATGTACTCTCCAAGCGAAGAGGGAGGGTCGGGGGCTCGGATCGCCCCCTCCTTCGCCCGGCCCATACCGGCCCGGCCCGCACCCCGCGGGCGAGTCCCTGCGTTCGGCCAGGACGATTCCTACTCGTTTGCATTTCGGAGGATTGTTTGATCCGACGCATAGAAGAGGAAGCCCCGAACGGCTTCCGATCGATGGACCTCAGCCCCACGATGCTGCGGGCTCTGAAACAAGTCCGATATTTCCAGCCCTCCCCCATCCAGGCCGAGTTCATCCCAAAGGCCCTTGATGGCCTCGACGTCATCGGCCAGGCCAAGACGGGAACGGGCAAAACCGCCGCTTTCGGCATCCCCATCCTCGAGATGCTCGAGCCCCGCGGCCGAGGTCCCCAGGCCATCATCCTGGCCCCCACCCGAGAATTGACCCAGCAGATCGTCGTCGAGCTTCAGAAACTCGCCGCCGGTCGTGACGTCGTCGTCTGCGGCACCTTCGGCGGCGAGCCGATCGAACGCCAGATCCGCACCCTCCAGCGCGGTGTTGACATCATCGTCGGCACTCCCGGCCGCGTCATCGACCACATCGAGCGACGCACTCTCTTCCTCGGCGAGATCGTCCATGTCGTCCTCGACGAGGCCGACCGGATGCTCGACATCGGATTCCGACCCGACATCGAGCGAATCCTTCGCAAGCTCCCCGAGCCTCGCCAGACCCTCCTGCTCTCCGCCACCATCAGTGCCGATGTCCGAAAGCTGGCTCATCGCTACATGTACCAGCCGATCGAGGTGAATCTCTCCCGCGACGAGCCCTCGGTCGAGACGATCCAGCAGTTCTGCGTCACGGTCGAGCCCGATCGCAAGATGGACCTCCTGATCCACCTGCTGAAGCGCGACCGCCCCCGGCAGTGCATCGTCTTCACCCGGACCAAGCGAGGCGCCGACCGACTGGCCGATCGGCTCCGTCGGACAATCCCAGGCGTCGCCGCCATCCACGGCGACCTCCCCCAGACCACTCGCGACCGCGTGATGCGCGGCTTCCGCTCCGGAGAGGTCAGCATCCTGGTCGCCACCGATGTGGTCGGTCGCGGCATCGATGTCGAGGGCATCAGCCACGTCATCAACTACGATATCCCCGACGACCCCGAAAACTATGTCCACCGGATCGGACGCACCGGCCGGATGGGTAAGGACGGGATCGCCTATCTGTTCGTCTGTCCCGATCAGGGCGACCCGCTGACCTCCATCGAAAACCTCACCAACAAGCTCATCACGCCGCTCCATGTCGCAGGCTTCGAGGTTCGCCGGGGCTCCATGCAACCATCGACCCGCGAACTCTACAACAACACCATTGCCAGACGCACCGCAGCTCTGGCCGCACGTTAACGGCAAAAGCGTCGGGGCCTCGGTCCAGATCCTCAGACAAGAGGCCCCGACCATCGACGCCCCAGGCGACTGAAGAACGCCCGCGCCTCCTCGCCAAGCCGGGCCGCGTCCTGGTCAGGGTCGGGCGCTTCACGATAGAGCATCCCCTCGCATCGACCGACGATCCGGGCCGCCTCGTCGCCCAGCGATTGGGAATCCCTCGCGCGCCTCATTCCCTCGCGCGCCTCGTCCGGCGTGATCGCCCCCGGGGGTCGGCCATCGGCCACTCTCAGGTATTCGATCAATCCCCCGACGATCTCCATCGCGACCGCCGAACCATCCCGACCTTCCGGGGCCGCCAGCCTGCGCGCGAGCCGCCTCGCCAGCCGACGCGCCTCGGCCGGCCCCCCAAGCCCGCCAGCGCTCCGAGCCCGCCGACGCACCCAGAATATCCCGATCGCCGAGGCGAGGAGCAGAATCAGGCCAACCGCAAACCCAGCCTGGCCCGACAGGGTCTGCCCATCGACCTCCGCCGAACGGGCAAGATCCGGAATGGTCACGGGGTCGAACGACGGGACATCCACCACTCGAACCGGGACCGCCGGAGTGACTCGGGTCAGATAATGCCTGGAGGTGGGATCGTAGGCGGCAACCGCGATCGTCGGAAGGACGACTTCGCCGGCCCGGGTCGGCCGGAGGGTATACGGGAACGTCCGCGAGGGCGGCTCGCGGACCAGTTCGACCGGCCCCGGTACGACGCGGAGGCCCAGCTCTGGTCGGTCGAACCGTTTCAGGTCGGGGCGGCCGGTCATCCCCCACGCCGCCGGACCCTCGACCGCAATCCAGAATCGAAGTTCCTGGCCGACACGAACCGAATGCGGATCAACCCCGGCCTTCAGCGTGAATGGCCCGACCCCGCCGAGGAATTCCAACGGCCGCCCCTCCGACGGCAGCGGCCGAACCTCAACCTCGATCGGCCGGCTTCGGCCCCTCGCACGCCCCACCGTTGCCCGGATCGACGGAATCCGGAGCGTTCCGGCCCGCCGCGGAACGACACGAAGCCGGCTGACAAAAACATTCGAGCCCCCCATCACACCGCCGATCCCTGTGACGCTGATCGGCCGCAGCTCGTTGTTCCGCGAGATCCAGGCGTCGGCCCCCTCGATGGTCGGAGTCTCCACTTCCGGACGGCGGTCCGCACCCGTCACCGCGAGCAAGACCTCGAAACCCTGCCCGACCCGATGCACCCCCCCGGCCGCGCGGGCCTCAACCCGGATCGTCTCCCCCTCGGCCGCCATCGCCGATGGGCACCCGATCAGGATGGCCAGGACCAGGCCGTTGTTCACAACCAGGTGGCGCCCTAAATTAGATGGGGCCGGTGATGCACCCAGGCCACCCTCTCCGATACGTCGATCGAGCAGAGACCTCATGAAACGCTTCCGACCCGCGGTCCAGGCATGCGAGTCGCGCACCTGCCCCACCATGGTGTTTATCTTCCCCGGCAATGCGCTGGCGGCAGCGACGCCCGACATCCCCACCCAGACGGCCGCCGACCGCCTCCTCCAGCTCGGCGACCAGCCGATCCAGGTCAGCACGCCACCGATGGACTCACCCCGGGCCTTTCAGGCGGTCGTCGATTACGTCCGCGAGGTCAGCAGGGGCCAGCCGATCGGCCTGATTGGCTTCAGCGCCGGCGGTGCGCTGGCGCTCCACCTGGCTGGCCAGCCCGGGCTCGACGTCCGTTCGGTCCTCGACTTCTACGGGCCCCCCGACCTCCGCGACTGGTTCGCCAGCCACGGTCATGACCATTATTATCAGTACGTGACCTCCCACGTCCATCTCACGCCGGCGGTGGTCGATCTGCTCAGCGGGCCGACCCACTCCTCAGCGCACTTCGTCGCCGCCTTCGGCCGCCAGGACGCCAATGTCCGGGCCGACGTCAGCCTGTCCTCGTTCCAGGCCGATTTCCCCGGTGGCCAGTCCTTTGTGTACGACGGCAACCACGGTGTAACGATCTACGCCGACTACCCGGCGTTCCAGTCCTTCGTCGCCTCCCTCTGATACGAGAACCGTGGGGCGAGGGACGGCGGGGTCTAGACATCTCGTGGTAAATTCGGATAATCATAACGTTCCTCCCCAGGCTGCCCCGGAACAGGTGGTTTGGGGAGCGAGATGAATCGGATCATCCCGGCGTGCCCCCGGAACGGGCCGCTTGTGG
>DAHZZC010000405.1 GCA_027435495.1 Planctomycetales bacterium | reverse complement strand
ACATGCAACTCATCTGCGAGGCGTATCACGTCATGCGAGAGTTGCTCGGAATGTCGGCGGACGAGATTCACGAGGTCTTCGCCCGGTGGAACCAGGGACCGCTCGACAGCTACCTGATCGAGATCACTCGCGACATTCTCGGCTACAAGGACCCGGAGTCCGGCCAGCCAATGATCGACCTGATCCTCGACGCCGCCGGTCAAAAGGGGACCGGCAAGTGGACCGTGATCTCGGCGGCCAATCTGGCCGTCCCACTCACGCTGATTGCCGAGGCCGTCTTCGCCCGCTGCCTCTCGGCGCAGAAGGACGAGCGGGTCAAGGCGTCGGAGGCCATCCACGGTCCCGAGAAGCCGACCGGCCTCGATCGCAAGCAGATCGTCGATGCCCTCGAGCAGGCCCTTTACGCGAGCAAACTCGTCTCCTACGCGCAGGGCTTCGCCCTGATGAACGCGATGGCGAGGGAATCGAACTGGGAGATCAACAACGGCGGTGTCGCGCTGATGTGGCGGGGTGGTTGCATCATCCGGAGCGCCTTCCTGGGTAAGATCAAGGAGGCCTTCGACCGCGACCCAAAGCTGGCGAATCTGCTGATGGACCCCTACTTCCGGGGCGAGGTCGATCGGTGCCAGTCGGGCTGGCGGAAGGCTGTTGGCACGGCGATCGCCGGGGGCATTCCCCTACCCGCGATGTCGTCGGCGCTGGCATACTTCGACGGATACCGCTCGGGCCGACTCCCCGCGAACCTGCTTCAGGCCCAGCGTGACTACTTCGGGGCGCACACGTACGAGCGAGTCGACCGGCCTCGCGGCCAATTCTTCCACACCAACTGGACCGGCCGAGGCGGCACAACCTCCTCATCCTCGTACAACGCCTGAGCCCATCGGGTCCTCCGCAAGCCCCCCGATTCTCCAGACGCCGGCCCGTCGCCGAGTCGCGACGGCCGGTGTTTTTTTTTCGGGTGGTGTCACACCTCGGCCAGGGACGTGCATACAACACAAAGGGGTTCGGCGAGTGATCGCCCGATCCCGGGGGCCTGTCCAGAGTTTCGCGAAATCTTGATGGAACGAGTCGATTTCCTTATGTCCGCCACGAATACTATATCGAGGCCCCGGACGGGCCCCGGGACTGGGCGACACGGCGACCGCCGCCCGGCGGAACGGACGATCGAGAATGCAGGCACCGGCACGCCGACCGGCAGAGGATCTTCCTTGAAGGCCATGATCTCGCCGCTCGAAGAGACGACCGTCCCCGATCCCAGGGGCCGAACCCGCCTCGACCCGACCGACGACCATTGCCTGAGCGAACAGCCCGGCGGCCGGCTGGGCGCCTACCGGATCGAACGGCTCCTCGGCCGAGGTTCGATGGCGTGCGTCTACAAGGCCCGCCACATCGGGCTGGACCGCGTCTGTGCCCTGAAGATCATGAACACCGGCCTGGTCGCCCGACAACCCTCACTCCGCGAACAGTTCCGCGCCGAGGCCAGGGCGATCGCGAACCTTCTCCACCCCCACGTCGTCACCATCTACAACCTGGGGAACGAGGGTGGCTATCACTTCATCGAAATGGAGTACGTCCCCGGCGGCCGAACCCTCCGAGACCTGCTCGTGCAGGAAGGTCCGTTGGATCCCTCTCGGGCCGTCCCGCTCGCGCGCCAGGTCGTTCTGGCCCTCGGAGCCGCGCACGAGTCGGGGCTCGTCCATCGCGACATCAAGCCGGCCAACGTCCTCCTGACCCGGCAGGGCGAGGCAAAACTTGCCGACTTCGGCCTGGTCC
>DAHZZC010000404.1 GCA_027435495.1 Planctomycetales bacterium | reverse complement strand
GGCCTCGACCGCCTGGGAAGGACCGTTCGCCTTCCGCATACCTGGTTCGGGCTCTGGATCCTGGCCGGCGGGGCTCTGCTGCTTGTCTCCGGTGGGCTCCACCGATTCGAGCCAATGATCCGGGCACGGGCCGAGTTGCATTTCCGGTCGTTGGGCGTGAACGATCCATCGCGGGCCGACCAGCAGGTCTGTGCGGCCCTTGGCTTCCTCCCACGATATTACGCGATTGTGGGTATCGAACTGATCGTGCTTGGGGCGATGGCGAGGTCGATCCGGGGCCGGACCCACTCGGCCCGACCGATCCTGTTCGCGACGACGCTCGCCGAACTTCTCTCCTTCGGATACGGGCTCAACCCGGCAATTGACCGCCGGATCCACGAATTCGAGCCGGCAACGATCGCCCGTCTCCGCGCGGGACTCCCTCCCGGCGCCCGGGCGGTCGGCGTTGGCGCGGAGCTGCCGCCAAACGTCCTGATGCGGTTCGGCCTCGCCGATGCCCGTAACTATGACTCAGTCGAGCTGGCCTCGACCCTCAACTGGATCGGACCGATCTTCGAGCCGGGCCCCGAGGCCCTGACCAGCCGTCGCGAGCTGACCTGGCGGTCGGCTGCCTCGGCCGTTGATCGCCTTCGTGAGTCGTGCGTCGGAGCGATCGTTGGCGCAACCCCTCCGCCCCCGGGCGTCTTCGACCGGTGCGAACGCATCGGCGACACCTGGATTGCCTGGCTTGATCCCGCTCCCTGGGCCTCCGCTGCTACGACGACCCGCCTGCAATGGTCGCGATCCTCTGACTCCGCACGGTTCGACGTCCGCGTCGATCGCGAAGACGAACTGGTCGTCCGTGAGTCGAGCGACCCCGGATGGCGTGCCGAGCTCGACGGCCGACCCACTCCGATCACGACCGGGCCCGGTCCGTTCCTCCGAGTGGCCATCCCACAAGGTACTCATAAAATCACTTTTCGCTATGATCCGCTCGAGGTGCGGGCCGGCCTTGCGATTTCCGCAATGGCGATGGCTGCTTGCTTCCTCGTTGCGGCGCTACCGAGCCGGCCGGGTTTTCCCGGAATCACCCGGAGAGGGGCTTGGACGGACCCGAGCCGCCGAGTTAAAATCGGCTTATCTACCTCGTCCGGACTCCAGAGACCGGCTCATCAACCTGAAGGATGAATCGCTGATGGTCCACTTCACGTGCGATCTCTGTGGAAAGGACTTGAGCGCTCCGGGGGAAGGCCGATACGTGGTCAAGATCGAGGCCTATCCCGGCTTCGACCCCACGGAGATCAAGGAAGATGACCTAGATGATGATCCGATGGAAGCAGTCGCTCAGATCCTCCAGCGCGACGAGGCAGCGCTCCTTTCCGAGGACCTCTCCGAGCCACTGCACAAGGGCTTCCGATTCGACCTCTGCCCATCGTGCCACCGCAAGTTTCTGAAGGATCCACTTGGTAAGGACGCGATCCGGTCATTCGACTTCAGCAAGAACTAACCGTCTGCCGACCGACCAGGTTCCGGCCCCCACGATCACCGGCCGACCGAATGCGATCGGGTGCCCGCGGTGTGTCGATCGGCCGAGACGTTCCGATCGATGTCCACTCATCCCAAATCCAGATGGGTCATTTGGCTTGTGGATGACCCTAAGCGACCTGGTCGGGCTTGATGGCCAGGAATTCGCACAACGGAGACTGCCATGTCCCGCCGCAAGAAGGAGCCGCGCTGCGAAGGGACCGCTCCGGAACGCCAGGAGCGGACCCGGGTCAACTGATTGCCGGTTGCCTCAGCCATCGAAGTCGATCGGGCCCGCATCCTCCTCACCATCGCCTCGGACGAAAACGATCAGACGTCCACCCGCGCCGTTGGACGCCGCTCCGGTGACGCCGTCACAAACCTCGCCGCGCACTTCAACGCCGAGGGGACGTCGCTCTGACGGCACAGCGGTGCACGGCGGACGACCTACGGACCCGATGTCCGGGCGCGGATCGCCGTCGAGGCTGCCCGCGAGCCGACGCCCGAGACCGACGGCTCTGCGACCTGGTCGCTTTCCTCGTTGCGGCGGGCTCTCTGTGACGCCCCCCGGCAGCCTGCCCCGGGTCTCAATCTACACCATCCGACTTTCCCTGTACGAGGCCGGAACCAGCTACCAGCGCACCTGCAAATGGTGCCCTAGCGGTTTGGCCAGCCGCCTCAAGGCCGGGCTCGCGTTGGTTACTAACCCGGGTGCCGATGCAAAAAAATGATCGAAGAGACCTCTCGGGCTCGGGGAAGCAATAGGGCTACCCGTCCGGTACACCGACCAGGCCGGGCCCTACCAGACGATCCCGTACGCGGGTCCGTTGTGGCGACCCGAGCGCCGGCCTGCGCGGCAGCCACCTGAATACCTCCGCGACGGCACGGCGAAGGACCTGACCCTCTTCGGCCCGGCCATCGGCCGGGTTAGCCTGGAGAGTGTGACAGACTGCCCCAACGCGGCTATTCACCATTTCTGAAGTGGGAGATGACCGACATCCTGGCCGCGATGCCCGACTCGCCGGAGGAGCCTGCCGGCGGATGGCATACGGCCTGGGGACGCTGACGATCAAGCCAACGCTCCTGGAAGTGTTGCCGCCACTGCGGATGCATCTGGTACTGGACAAACTGGCCTCAGCATCTAACAGTCGCTGCGGAAAAAGCCAATCTAACAGACCACTGTTTACGAAGACTGTCCGAGCTGCACCGAGACATCTATCGGTTGTCCGTTGCGGACCACGGTGATGCGGACGGTCTCGCCGGGCTGGTGCTTTTCAATCTCGGTAAGGAGTTCTTCGAGGGTCCGGACACGGACGTGCTCGACGGCGACGATGAGGTCGGCGGCGTCGGGATCGATCGAGCGCCGGAGGAAACCAGGAGCAATCTGCTCGACGCGGACCTTTACGCCCTGGATGCCGGCGCGGTCGGCGGGTCCGCCCTTGACCAGCGAGACCACCAGCAGGCCTTTACCGGTGGCGAGGAACCGTGCGATCCCGAGATCCGCGCGGGTGACGTGGCCGTCACGGATGAGTTGGTCGAGGATGCGGCGGATTCCGTTGATCGGGACTGCAAAACTGATCCCGGCCGACTGACCGACCTGGCTGACGATCGCCGTGTTCATCCCGATCACTTCTCCGCGCGAATTGAGCAGTGGTCCGCCCGAGTTGCCCGGGTTGATCGCGGCGTCGGTCTGGATGATCCCCTTGATCGTCCGGCCGTTGCGGGCCTTGAGCGAGCGCTCGAGGCTACTCACGATCCCTGAGGTGAGCGTTCGTTCCAGGCCGAATGGGTTTCCCAGCGCCAGAATTTTCTGGCCGACCATCACGCGAGATGAATCGCCGAAAGCGACTGGGACGAGTTTCACCACTGGGGCGCTGATGTGCAGCACGGCGACGTCGTTGGCAGCATCGGCCCCGATAACCTGGGCGGGAAACTGCGAGCCGTCGTAGAGCGTCACGCGAACCGTATCGGCGCCCTCGACGACGTGGAAGTTCGTCAGGACGTGACCGGCCTTGTCGAAGACGAAGCCCGAACCGCTGCCGGAGGTAGTGTCATCGCCGAAGAAGCCCATCTCGGTTGCTTCGGTGGTGATGTTCACCACGCTCTTGTTCACAGAAGCATAGACGCGGATATTGTTCCGCTCGTCGGGGTCGAGGTCGCGAAGGGGGTCCTCGAGGGTGGGCGGCGACGTGGCGGGGATCGCCGAGTCGGGGCCCGGCAGGGCGGGTAACTGCGCCGGTGGGCCCGGCTGGACGCGGATCTTTTTTCGATTCGGGATCTGCGCCGGCGGCGGGTTTTTGAGCCCGAGCCGGTCGCCGGAGAGGACCGCGACCAAGATCAATGTCACCAGCACAGTGACCCCGTGCGACACGATCTCCCGTAATCCTACACCACGGACCGGCCGCTGATTCTCCATTTATGAGCCCCTCCACACGCATTCCCGCGCGGGGCGACCGGATCCGTCCGGGGCCTGCGGGGGTCGACCTCGATCATCGTCGTATCCCAATACCGCCATTATAGCAAGCCCGGCCCGCTGGCCCGGTACCCAGTCCAACGGGAGTCGTTCCGCAGGAACCACGAAAATCCTGGAGAACATCCAGAAATGAGGGAGGGGTTTTCGAACGGAGAGCGTCGCGAAAGTTGGTGGAAT
>DAHZZC010000403.1 GCA_027435495.1 Planctomycetales bacterium | reverse complement strand
GAACTCCAAGGCATTTCCGATCGCAGAGGTTCCTCGACTGGCCGGAAACGAGCTGGGGCTGGCGGCAATACAAGGCTCGAGCCGGCGCCGGTGACCTCTTCGATATGACCATCCACCGGATCGACTTCGCCATCGACCTGCTCGGACCAATCGCCCGGGTCTGCGGCGCGGTCGCGCGGTTTGCGCCCCGAGATCGGCAGCCTGACGGCCGCCCCTGTCCTCCCTCGGAAGTCGACGATTGGTCGTGCCTGATCGGCGAGTTCGCCAGCGGTGCCACTGGAGTCTGGGAAGGGACGACCCTGGCCAAGGGATACCACCGCGATGGTTTTGGCCACGAGTGGGCCGAGATCAATGGCTCGGAGGGATCGGCCGTTTACCGTCTCCATGAGCCCAACACGATTCTCCTGGGCAAGACCGGGCACGACCTGGCACCGGTCGACGTACCGGTCGAGTTCCTCAAGCCCGCCGACAGCCCTCGTAACCCAGCCGAGGGTGCTCCAGCAACCGTTTTCCGCTACGACCTGATGTGGGAGTTCATCTCGGCGATTGTCGAGAATCGTCCGGCCGTCCCAAGCTTTCTTGATGGGCTCAACGCTCAGATCGTCGCAGATTCCGTACTCGAATCCCACACGCATCGTCATTGGGTGGAGATCAAGTGACCGTCGATCGGACGGTCGTGAAAGCCTGCCAGGTTCTGGTGGAAAGGATCTCTCCGATCGCGGTGACGGACTCGTCGAGCTCTCGATCGCTCGTGTAGAAATGCGGCGAGAGCCGAATCCCGGCACCGGGGCGGTAGTCGCAAAGGATATCGAGCGCCTTGAGACAGCGCGAAACCTCGCAACCCTTCTCGATATCGATGGCGACGGTGCCGCCCCGTTCGTCGGGATCGCGTGGGGTCGTGCATCGATACCCGGCCCGGTCGGCGAGCTCGAGCAGCCGACCGGTCTGGCGGAGCGATTTCGCCCGGATCGCATCAATGCCCACCTTCAGGATGAGCTGGAGGCCGGGTCGGGCGGCATGAAGGGCCGGGATGCTCGGAGTGCCGACCAGCATCCGCCAGGCATCGTCCCGGCGAGAGAGGCGGTCGTCGGAAGCAAACGGGGTCCGGTGAGAGACCCAGCCGGTAATCCTTGGTTCGAGCTGGCGGATGAGTTCCGGTTCGACCCAGAGGAACGCCGCTCCCGGGCCTCCGCAGAGCCATTTCAGGCATCCGCCGATATAGACATCGACGCTCAGCCTGCGTACGTCCACCGGGATCGTCCCGACCGCCTGATACCCGTCGACAACGATGAGGGCCCCAACGGCTCGGGCCCGAGCGGCGATACTTGCGACTTCATGGACATACGCCGATTTGAAGAGGACATGCGAAATGAAGACCGCCGAGGTCTGTTCGTCGATTGCCTCGGCGATCCGCTGGGTTTCGACCCGAATCCCGTCGTCGCTCGGGACAACGACAACCTCGACACCATCTCGCCGCTGCTGATCGAGTAGATAGAGGATCGACGGAAAATGCATCGCGTCGGTGACGATCCTCCTCCGCCGGGCCGGCAAATCGAGCGCGCTCAAGACGATCGCGTGCGCCGTCGTCACGTTCGGCTGGAAGACGACCTCGCCCGGACGAGCTCCGATCATCGGTGCGGCAAGGTCGCCGAGGTCCGACGCCAGCGTCCACCACCCCTCTTCCCAGGCGCGCACACCCCGCGTCGCCCAGGTGTCGTCATACTCCTTCAAGGAGTCGCAGGTTGCGCGTGGGACGGCGCCGAGCGAGTTGCTGATCAGGTAATTCGTCCGCTCGAGGATCGGGAATTCGCCCCGGAATTCGAGCAGAGCGTCCGTCGATTCCCGGTCGGCGCGATCGGCCGATTCCATGACATTATACTCCCGAAGCCTCCACGAGATGGCGAAATCCCAATCATCGTAAACCGAAGGAGAGTCGGCTGAAAGACCCGGACAGCCGCCCCTTGCAGGATCGATCTCCCAGGACCATGATTGCGGTGGGGCCCTGCGTCGCGCGGGTCTCAGATCCATCGTATCTCCGCCCAACGATCGAGAGCGATCCACCATGCAAAAGGCGAGATGGAGTATCGTCCTGGCCGCGACCTGGCTCGCAGCTTCGGCCGTCGCCAATGGGCAGGATGGAGGGCCAGAGAAGCGGTCGGCCGACGAGCAGGCCCTTCACTCGCTCGGGAAGCAATATACCGACGCCTACAAGACCGGCAACGCCACGATTCTCGCCTCGCTCTTCACAGAGGACGCCGAGATGATCGACGAGAACGGCGATCGGATCCGAGGGCGTCGGGCGATCCAGGACGTCTTCGCCGC
>DAHZZC010000402.1 GCA_027435495.1 Planctomycetales bacterium | reverse complement strand
CAAGTCCTTTTGAGCCGCGACTTTGGGGGCTCAGGACGTGCCATTCGGAACTGAGAACTTTCTGGACAGACAGAGAGAGAGTGAGAGGGATAGAGAGCGGCAAGTTCCGAGTTCCAACGTTCTCTCCCCGTAGAGGGAAAGAAAACTGGGAACTGAGAACTTGCTGGACAGACAGAGAGAGAGGCAAGTTCCAGGTTCCAACGTTCTCTCCCCGTAGGGGGAAAGAAAACTGGGAACTGAGAACTTTACAAGGGGTGTCGTTGGGGGGGGGGTACAGGGAGGATCGTCTGGCTCCGCGCCGTCGGGGCCTGGACGTTCCGGCGACCGCCCTGCTCTTCAGCGGGAAGCCGCCCTGTCCTCACGGGGCGAGACGTTCGAGCATCCAGCCGCCCTCGGGAAGCCGGGTGTATCGGAGCCGATCGTGGAGCCGGCTCGGACGCCCCTGCCAGAACTCGATCGAATCGGGGATCACCCGGTAACCGCCCCAGTGGGCCGGTCGCGGGACCACGCCGTCTGAGTGCCGTTGCTCGTACTCGCGGAAGATCGACTCCAGCACGTCGCGGCTCGCGATCACCTGGCTTTGCGGAGACGCCAGGGCCCCGATCCGGGAGGCCATGGGTCGGGTGTGGAAGTATTGCTCGGATTCCTCCGCATCAACCTTCTCGACCCGCCCCTCAATCCGGACCTGACGCTCCAGGTCGTGCCAGTAGAACACCAGCGCTCCCCAGGGGTTGGCGGCCAGTTCCTCCCCCTTGCGGCTCTCGTAGTTGGTGAAGAAGCCGAAGCCCCGGTCGTCGTAGCCCCGGAGCAGGACGATCCGAGCCGAGGGCCGCCCGTCGGGCGTCGCCGTCGCTAGCGTCATCGCGTGCGGCTCCGGGAGCTCGCTCTGGATCGCCTGCTCGAACCAGAGGCCGAACTGCCTGATGGGGTCGGCGTCGACCTCTCCCTCGGAGAGTTGAAATCGCTCGTACTCTTTCCGCAGTGCTTCGAGTTTCACGGGATGGTCCTCCGTCGAGCCAAACGCGGGCAAACGTCGGGTAGTCCACCTCCCCATTCTAGCCGAATGAGCTGGTCCTGATCGCCGCTTCAGGAACCGAATTTGCCCCGGTATGAAGTTTTTGACGGGACGACATACCGCGGCTACCATGTTGTATCCAGGGAGGGGTTGAGTCACGATTCTCCCAGGGTGCTGGCGACGGCGGGCCGGACGAGGTTCACGGCGATGCATATACCCGACATGGTCCTGGATCCGAAGGTAGCGGCGGCAACCGGCGCGATCGGCGCGGCCGGACTGATCTACGCGGTCCGGAAATTGGAACGGCAGCATGGTGAGCGGACGACGGTCCTGATGGGGACGATGTCGGCGTTTGTCTTCGCGGCGCAGATGGTGAACTTCCCGGTCTGGCCGGGCGTCTCGGGGCACCTGCTTGGCGGCGTGCTCTCGGCCGTGCTACTGGGACCGTGGGCCGGGGCGGTGGTCGTTGCCGCGGTGCTGATTGTCCAGTGCTTCCTCTTCAACGACGGCGGCCTGACAGCCCTCGGGGCCAACTTCGTCAACATGGGCCTGATCGGGTCGGTCGGCGGCTATGCGATTTACGCTCCGCTCCGTCGGGCGATCTCGGGACCGAAGGGGACGCTGATCGGGGCGATGGCCGCGGCCTGGTTCTCGGTGCTCCTGGCGTCGGGGGCGTTTGCGATGGAACTGGCCGCCTCGGGGCGACGGGGCGACTTCCTGCGCATCCTTTCGTGGATGGCGATGGTGCATTCGCTGATCGGGATCGGCGAGGCGCTCATTACCGGGATCGTCGTCCGCTACGTCCTGCTCCGACGGCCGGACCTGCTTGACCCGGAGGCGGGCCCGACCACCGGCGCTGGTCGGTGGGGGCGGACGATGCTGGGTGGGCTGGCGGTCGCCCTGGCCATCGCGATCTTCCTGGCTCCGTTCGCGAGCGAGTTCCCTGACGGGCTCGAATTTGTCGGCGAGCATCTGGGCTTTCTGCCTGCCAAGACGGTCGCGCCGGCGCTCCCCTCGCCGATGGCGGATTACGAGTTGAAGCTTCCGGGTTTCGAGCAGGCGAGGGTGGCGACCGCAATGGCCGGCCTGGTTGGGACGCTCGCCGTGTTCGGGCTCGCACTGGGAATGGCGCGAGTGCTTCCGAGGGCGAAGCGAGAGAGGACGACGCTCGATGCCGCCTGACGGGCTGGAGCGTCATCGACACGCCTCGAGTCCGCTCCATCGGCTCGACGCCCGCGTCAAGCTGCTGGGTGCGGTCGCGCTGATCGTTGCCGTTCTCGCCCTTCCGGTGGTTGCCTGGCGAGGCTTCGGAGCGGTCGGGCTGCTGCTGGCGTTTCTGGTCGGGCTCTCGGGGATCCCGCCCCGCGAACTGGCCCGGCGATGGCTTGGAATGTTCGTCCTGGTCGCGTTCCTGGTCGCGATGATTGCGCCGGCGCACCCCGACCGCCCCCAGTACGGGCTCGCCGCGGTCGCCGTTGGAATCCTGATCAAGAACGGCCTGGCGCTGTTGACCATGATCGTCCTGGCCGGGACCACGCCGTTTGCCCGGCTTCTGGTCGGTATGCGGAAGCTTGGAATGCCGGCGGTGCTGGTCGCGACGCTCCAGTTCATGGAGCGTTATCGGCATGTGCTAATCGACGAGGTCGATCGGATGGCGACGGCCCGGCGGGCCCGGACCTTCCGACGCGGGGGCGCACTCTCCTGGTCGATCCTTGGCGGCCTGATCGGCCAGCTTTTCCTCCGGACCTTCGAGCGCGCCGAACGGGTCCACGACGCGATGATCGCCCGGGGCTGGGACGGGACGATCCCGTCCGACTTTTAATGCCTGGGTCTCCTGTCAGTCTTCAGCGGGATGGGGTCGGCGATGACGGACGTGGAGGTTCGACGGGAATCCGAGCGTCGATCGGCCGATGGAGCCGTTGAGGCCGTCCGCGTGCGAGGGCTCTCGTATCAATATCCCGATGGACGTGAGGCGCTGCGCGGTGTCGATCTCTCGATCGCGGCCGGTGAGTCCGTCGCGCTGGTCGGGCCGAACGGGGCCGGCAAGAGCACGTTTTTGCTCCACCTGAACGGTCTCCTTCCGGGCAAGGGACGCGGGACGGTCGGACACACGCACAGTTTCGGCGGAGGGAACGAGCGTCGTCGCGAGGCGAGCGTCTGGATCGACGGCCTTGAGGTGAACGATCGGAACGCCCGCGAGGTCCGCCGTCGCGTTGGGCTCGTTTTCCAGGACCCGGACGATCAGCTTTTCTGCAATTCGGTGATTGAGGACGTCGCCTTCGGGCCGCGAAACCTGGGGATGTCGGCGGCCGAGGCCCGAGGCGTGGCCGAGGAGTGCTTGAGGCGCGTCGAACTGCTGGAGGCGGCTGAGCGACCGCCGCATCACCTGAGCTTTGGCGAGCGGAAGCGGGTCTGCCTCGCCGGGGTGCTGGCGTGCCGGCCCTCGGTACTGGTCCTCGACGAGCCGACCGCCAACCTCGACCCGCGCGGCCGTCGGCGATTCATCGGGCTGATGCAGGCGATGGACGCGACCCTTCTGATCGCGACCCATGACCTGGAGATGGTGCTGGACGTCTGCGGCCGGGTTGTCCTGCTGGACGGAGGGAAGGTGGTCGCCGATGGGCCGACCCGGGAGATCCTCGCCGATGTCGAGCTACTGGAGCGGCACGGACTCGAACGGCCACTCAGCCTGTCCCAGCCACGTTAGGTCGCTCTTCGAGGTCGGCGACCATTGGGCTTCCGTTGCCATTTTGCCTCAATTGAGGAAGGCCAAGGGGCTTGACACGGATCACCGTGTCGTGTCGCTTGTAGCGAATCTGTGAGGACGACTGTAACGTTGGAGGTGGTTCTTCAAATCTCGTGTGAAAGGAGAGCCACCGACTGGCAGAGTGAGACGCCTGACAACCAGGCGGGAGAAACCGCGGAATAACCTCGATCTCTTTACTCACTGCGTTTTCCTCGAGCCTTAAATTGAGGTGTACACGTGAGGATTCCTAATCTATCGCGGCGTGGCTTCCTGCAGCGGTCTCTGGGAGTTCTGGCGGCGGCGGGACTGCCGGATTGGTATGCCCGGCAGATCTTCGCCGCTCAGCAGGAAGGCGCGGTCAGGAAGACCTCTGCCAACGATCGTCTCGTCATGGGCATTGTCGGCGTCGGCAGTCCCCAGAGCCGAAGTTTGCAGGTCGTGCGTGAGTCTCACCCTCCGGTGGAATCTGGACAGTTGACCTTCACGCTCGGCTGCGACGTGGCCGCCGCCCATCGCCAACGGGCCACCGAGGTGATGCGCGAGAGAGGGTTCAAGAACTTCGAGGCCAACACCAAGGACTTCCGCGACCTCATCAACAACAAGTCGCTCGATGGCCTGCTCATCGCCACACCCGACCACTGGCATGCCCAGGTGACCATCGAGGCACTCAAGGCCGGCAAGGATGTCTATTGCGAGAAGCCGCTGACGCTGACGGTCGCCGAGTCGCTGGCCGTCCAGAAGGTGGTCAAGGAAACCGGCCGCATCCTGCAAACCGGTAGCCAGCAGCGAACCGATTTCCATGGGATGTTCCGCCTCGCGGTGGAACTCGTCCGCGCCGGACGCCTTGGCAAGATCAAGACCATCGAATGCCGTATCGGCAGCAATCCGACGAGCGGCCCGATCCCCGAGGCGCCGGTCCCTGAAGGACTCGACTGGGACTTCTGGCTCGGTCCAACAGCCCAGGTGCCTTATCGCAAGAAGGATCGGCTCACGAACGGCTTCTATGAGTTTCGCTGGTGGTATGAATACTCCGGCGGCAAGATGACCGACTGGGGCGCACACCATCTGGACATCGCGCAGTGGGCCCTGAACAAGGACGGCAGCGGCCCCATTGCGGTGGAGGTGCTCAAGGCGACCGAACCCTACAAGGGCGGCGATGGCTACAACTGCCACCCGAGTTTCCAGGTCGAGTACACCTACGACAACGGCACCAAGGTCATCGCCATGAACGGCGGTGGCACCGACATGAAATCCAGGCTGGTCGATAAGGACGGCAAGGTCCCCGAGCAGCGGTTCGGACCGAATCGTGGCCGCCCCATGCAGGTTGGTCCGGACGCGAACGGCGTACTCTTCCTGGGCGAGGACGGCGCCCTCTTCGTCAGCCGTGGTATGATCCTTGCGAGCGACGCCAGAATTCTTTCGGAGCCGCTCAAGGAAGACCCGATGGTCTACGATGGCCGTCCGACCAACCAGATGCAAAACTTCGTCGATTGCGTCAAGAGCCGCAAGTCGCCGATTTGCAATGCAACGGTCGGCGGTGGCTCGGTGATCGTCTGCCATATCGGCGTGATCGCGCTGCAAACCGGCAAGAAGCTGAACTGGGACCCCATCACGCATCAATTTGATGACGCGAAGGCAAACCAGATGCTGTCACGCCCACGCCGTGACCCGTGGCGGCTCCCGGTATAATCGAGTTGCTTCGGTTGCGCGCCGTGTATCCAGGCGCGCAACCGAACAAATATGGTCGTCATGGGATGGCTGCCTCCTCATTCTGTCTCCGCTGTCCCGACCTTGATTCAACCGCGGCCAGGAGCGACCAACCGCTGGAAACTCGGCATTTGGCGGAGCAAGGCGAGGTCGGGATCGGTCTCGGCCTCGGCGGCAGGGAAGCCCAGTTCGATGGCGCGGATGAGAAGCTCCATCGCGTGGGCGAGCTGCTTTGGCTGGTGGGCCTTCTCGGCGTAGATCGCGACGGCGCAGGCGGCGTTGTAGTAGCGGCGGGCGGTTGGGGCGCGGAGGAGCCGGGCGACGTCGTCGAGCGCGGAGGGGTCGGCCTGCCGGGCGCGAATCAGGGCCCGGAGCTGGATCGCGTCGAGGTGGTTCGGGTCGGTCGCGATCGCGATGTCGAGGTGGTTGAGCGCGGCCTCGGCGTCGTGGCCCCGGACGAGCATCGCCAGACCGAAGTGCGCGCCGGCGTGGCGGGGATCGTGGGCCAGAACGCGGTTGAAGTCGTTGAGGGCGTCGTGGGGGTCGGTCCGAAGGAGCGTCATGCCTCGCGCGACGCGGGCGACAGAGTCATCCGGATTGCGGGCGAGCAGGTCGTCGAACTGCCGGCGCGCCTCGTTGGACCGGCCGAGCCGCGCCAGGGCCTCGCCGCGCGCTGCGAGGACACCGGCATCGGTCCGACCCAGCCGAATCGCCATTGAGAGATCTTCCAGTGCCGATTGGACCCGGTCCTGTTCCAGGTCGATCAGCGCCCGGTTCACGCGGGCCTCGTTGAAGTCGGGGTCGATGCGTAGCGCGTGATCGTAGGCATCGCGCGCTGGATCGAGCCGGCCGGCGCGAGCGAGGGCCAGACCGCGGTTGAAGTGGACCCAGGCGAACGGCGAGCCGATCGCCGTGCAGGCGGAGAAGTCGCCAGCCGCCTCAAGGAACCGTTCCTGGGCGAAGTGGCAGTGGCCCATCACGAACCAGGCCCAGAAGGAGGTCGGGTCGAGCCGGAGGGCACGGCGGGCCGCGTCCTCGGCGCCGGCTGGATCGCCGGCGGCCAGAAGGCTCGTCGCCAGCAGCGTCCAGTCGTGAGGGCCCGACGGGCGAGCTTCCAGAGCGCGTCGGCGGTCGAGATTGGCGAGCTCCTTCTCGCCCAGTTCATCGAGGTATCGAGCGCGATCCGTGTAGAGAGCCGCCGGGATCGGGGCGACCAGTCTTGCGGCTCGATCGAGCCGCGCGACGGCTCGCTCGAGCGCAAGCTTCCGGCGCGCCTTCGTACCACCTCGGCTCGCCTTCAGGACGCGTGCCCGGGCCTCCAGGATCATCAGGTCGGCGACCTGCTCGCGGAGCCGGTCCTGCTCGGGCGCCGTCAGGCTGGCGAACCAGGCAACGCCCGGATCGCGGCGGTTGTCCGTCAGTTCGAGGCGGTCGAGGAGGGTATCCACGCGAGTGAGTCCGGCGTCGAGGTGCCGGTCGGAGCCCGCAGCAGTGTTGAGCAGGAACTGAGCCTCGGTGAATTCACGCTCGAACGTTTGCCGTTGGAACCGGGCGACGAGTCCCTGCATTCCCGAGTGGACAGCCGCGACGCCGAGGCCGAGCGCCAGGATCAGCATCGCGGCGATCATCGCGATCGAGGTGGAGCTACAGAGGACTGGATGCCGTCGCGAGAACTTGCCGAACCGCTCGCGGAGGCTGGGCTCGGGGGTGTGGAGCATCGGCTGATCGTCGAGGAATCGGCGAAGGTCCTCGGCCAGGTCGCGAGCGCGGGCGTACCGTTTCGAAGGATCGAAGTCGAGGCACTTGCGGATCAGGGCGTCGAGGCTCCACGGGACGGATGAGCACCGGGCACGAATCGAGGGAGGGTTCCGACGGGCCTCGATCATCGGACCAATGATCTCGACCGGCGAGGTGCCCCGGGGACAATCCGGGGTTGGGAAGGGATGCTCACCGGCAAGGATCTCGAAGAGGATCAGCCCGAGCGCGTAGATGTCGGCTTGCTCGGCGACGTCCTCAGGCGCGGTCTGGCCGCGGGGGCTAAAGGCATCGAGGTGCTCGGGAGCCATGTAAGGAAGTGTGCCGCCGAGCATGGCTCGACCGATTCGGGTGTCGGCCGGGTCGGGCTCGGCCTCGGCCGCCAGGTTGAAGTCCAGGAGCATCGGCGTGCCGTCGGCCGTGAGCAGGATGTTGGCCGGCTTGATGTCGCGGTGATAAAGACCTCGGGAATGGGCGTGGTCGAGTCCCTCGGCCAGCCGGGCGACAATCCAGACGGCCGCCTGGATCGCCGAGGCACCACGGAGGAACAGGCGAGCCGGCTGGTGGGGATCGTCGTGGAGAGTGGGTGCCGCCTCGGAACCTGAGGGAGCCGGCTCGGCACTCCCCAGCATTCGGCCCAGAACCGAGCGAAGCCCGAAG
>DAHZZC010000401.1 GCA_027435495.1 Planctomycetales bacterium | reverse complement strand
GGCCTGGGCCTCGGCGACGAAGCTGGCGATGTCGCGACCCCGAACGTTCACACCGACAACCGCCCTGCGCTGGACGTTGTCGCGCTCGATCTCGTCGGGACCTTCTTCCTCGGTGATCTCGGTGAGGTCGCGGAGCGGGATCGCCCGGCCCATCGCGTCCTCGACCCGGATTGATCCGATCCTCGAAGCGTCGTTCCGCCACGACTCAGGGAGCCGGACCCGGAGCGGGTGTCGAGCCGGCAGGCGTACTTGCGATGTATCGCGGCGGCTCGCCGAATCCTGCGACTCGTCCTCGAAGATCGTTCCGACCGTGATCCCACCGAGCGAGGCGACGGCGTCGAGGACTTCCGAAGCCTTGATCCCGTATCGAGCAAGCTGATCCCGCCGTACCTTGATCCGGAGCATCGGTAGTCGGCCAGCAGTGGGGACCTTGATATCGCGGGCGCCGTCGATCCCGGTCAGCACGCGCTCGACCTCCAGAGAGAGCCGGCGCAGTTCGTCGAGGTCGGGGCCGTAGATGATCGCGGCGACGTCGCTCTTGACGCCCGCGACCAGCTCGTTGACGCGCATCTCGATCGGCTGGCTGAAGCCAAACTTCACACCGGGGACATTCGCACTCAGGAGCTTGTCCATCTCCTCGATCAGATCGTCGCGGCTGAGACCCGGGCGCCATTCGTCCTGGGGTTTGAGCATCGTCCAGACGTCGGTCTGGTGCGGGCCCATCACGTCGTTGGCGATCTCGGGCCGGCCGGTCTTGCAGTACACGAGCCGGACCTCGGGAATCGTCTTGAGAAGTTTCTCGATCTGTGTCGAGGCCTCGACGGCCCCCTCCAGCGAGGCCGATGGGATGCGGACCGCCTCGATGAGCAGATCACCCTCGTTGAGCCTCGGCATGAACTCGCCGCCGAGGTTCAGGCCCACCGGAACACTCAGTGCAACCAGCGCGATCGCGATCCCGACCCCGAAGAGCGGATGGCGGATGAAGGTGGAAAGAAGCGGCTCATAGACGCGCTTCAGCCATCGAATCAGCCAGATTTCTTTCTCCTGAGGGCGATCGCTCAGGAAAATCGAGGCGAGGACCGGCATCAGCGTGAGCGAGAGGATCAGCGAGCCCAGAAGCGCGAAGATGACGGTCAGGGCCATCGGGCGGAACATCTTCCCCTCGGTTCCCTGGAGTGCGAGGATCGGGAGATAAACAATCGTGATGATCAGCTCGCCGAACATGGTCGGGCGTCGGACCTCGATGGCGGCCTCTCGGACGATATCCTGCTTGGGACGCGTGCCGCCCTCGTGCCCGAGACGCCGGACACAGTTCTCGACCATGATGACGCTCGAATCGACGATCAGGCCGAAGTCGATGGCGCCGAGGCTCATCAGGCTCGCCGAGATCCCCGAGGCGAGCATCACATTGGCGGCGAAAAGCATCGATAGCGGAATCGCGAGCGCCACGATCAGACCGCCGCGGAGGTTGCCCAGCAGGAAGAGCAGGACGCCGATGACCAGCAGGCCGCCAGCGGTCAGGTTTTCCAGGACGGTCCCCAGGGTGTGGCCGACCAGGTGGGTCCGGTCGTAGAGCGGTTCGATGGTCACGCCGGCGGGAAGACCTTTCTTGATCTTCTCGATCTCCTCCTTGACGTTCTTGACGACCACTCGGCTGTTCTCACCGATGAGCATCATGACCAGGCCGGTGACGATCTCGCCCTGGCCGTCGCGGGTGGCAAGCCCGGCCCGGATCATCGGCGCGGGGACGACCCTTGCCACCTTACCGATCGTCACCGGAACGCCGTTCCGCTCGTCGATCACGATCGCGGCGATGTCATCGACGTTGTGCGCCTGGCTCACACCTCGGATGTAGCGGGCCTCTCCGTTGTGAACGAGGTAGCCGCCGCCGACATTGGCGTTGTTCGACTGGAGAGCGTCGATGACGTTGGTCATCGTCAGCTTGTGCAGGGCGCGCTGGTCGGGGTCGGGCTGGACCTCGTAGGTCTTCATCTCGCCGCCGTGGGCGTTGATCTCGGTGACGCCCTCGACCCGCCGCAACTGGTAGGAAATGAACCAGTCGAGGATGGTTCGCAGCTCCATCAGGCCGATCCCCGATTCCTTCGTCGCCTTGACCTGAAACTGATAAACCTCGCCGAGCGCGGTGGAGATCGGGCCGAGCATCGGTGTCCCGTAGCCCTTCGGGATCGCCTCGGCAGCGCGTGAAAGCCGCTCGCCGACGAGCTGCCGGGCCCGGTAGATGTCGGTCCCTTCCTTGAAAACGATCGTGACCACCGAGACGCCGAACTTGGAGATCGATCGGATCTCCTCGACGTTCGGCAGGCCGCTCATCGCCCCCTCAACCGGGAATGAGAGAAGCGACTCGACCTCCATCGGCGAGAGCGCGGGCGCCTCGGTAATGACCTGCACCTGAACATTCGTCAGGTCGGGCACTGCATCGATCGGCAGGCTCAGGGCCGAATGCACCCCCAGCCCCGCCACCAGAAAGGTCGCCATCAGCACGAACAGGCGACTATTTAACGAGGATTCGATAATGGCATTGAGCATGGGCCTACTCCTCGTCGTCCGAGTTCTGAAGGATGAGCTCGCTCTTGAGGAAGAAGGCGCCGGCCGAAACGACGGGTTCGCCCTCGGAGAGTCCGCCCTTGATCACCGTGCGCTCGCCGGTACGTCGGCCGACCGAGACGGGGCGAATCTTGTAGGTCCGGGGCTCATTGGTGGGTACGAAGACGAATTTGGCGGTCTCGATCTCGATGACCGAGGCGGCCGGGACGGTCAGCTCCTTCTCCACGGCCGAGCTATCCAGAAGGATGCGGGCAAACATACCAACCTTCAGGACGCTCTCGGGATTATCGGCAACGGCGAGGATCGGCACGGTGCGCGTTTGAGGATCGACGACCGAGCCGATGGAAATCAGGCGTGCCTTGAACTCGCGGTCCCCGTACGCGGTCACGCGAAACCCGATCTTGCCGTCCGCGAGCCGGGTGAGCTTCGGGACGTCCGACTCGGAGACGTCGGCCTTGACCCAGACATTGCTCAGGTCCGCCAGGACAAAGAGGACATCGTTCATGTCGGCCTTCTGGCTCGGAACGGCGTTCTTTTTGAGGATCTGGCCGTCGAACGGCGCGTCGATCTGATACCGCGTGACATCCTCAGTGGTGGCGAGCTTGCTGGCCTCCTCCGGGTGTTCGAGAAGGTGGTTGATGTCCTCGTGGACGCCGAGGATGCGGAGCCTCTGCGCGGCGTCGACAACGGCGGCCTCGGCCTGTCGGAGCATCTGCTCGGCGATCCTGCGCTCCTGCGCCGAGTCGTACCGGGCCTGCTCGATGGCGCCGGTGAGGCCGGCCTGAGAGCCCTCTCGGGTGTGCCGGGCGATGACGACCATGTGCTGGCCGACAATCTTCTGCCGCTGGAGATCGATGTTCTTGAACTCCTCGTGAACGGCGATCTCGTAGTCCGCAAAAGCCTTCAGGAGCATCCCGCGATAGGCGCCCAGATCCTTGCCGGCAAACCGCATTTCGAGGGCCTCATTGCGGGCAGGCCGGCCCTGCTCCTGGTGCTGGGCCTCCTCGTCGTGCTGCTCCTTGCGGTCGGGCTCGTGCCGGTGGGCGATGTCATCGGCGACGTACTTCTCCAGCGCAGGGATAAGGGACTGGACGTTCTCGGAGATCTGCGATTTCCACCGGGCCTCGAATCGGGCCGTCGCCAGCTCGCGCTGGCGGGCACGAAGGTCCAGCCGGGCCTTGCCGACCTCGGGACTATCGAGGATCGCGAGCATGTCCCCCTTCTTGACCTTCTGCCCAAGCTGAACATGGACCTCCCGAATCCGGGCCGAGGCCCAGGGCCGGACCTCAACCTGTCGGTCGGAGTTCTCGCGGACCTGGCCGACAACGCCCACCTCGGTCGAGAGCCGATCGACACGCGCCGGCTCGATCGCGATCCCCGCCTGCTTGAATTTCGACTCCGAGAGCGTGACCGAGGTGGCCTGTGCTGGCGCCGCCTGCTTCTCCGACGCGCCGGACGCGGTCGTTGACGGAGCGGTCGACGAACCCTCAGGCCCCTGTGCTGCGTGGAGCCGGAGGCCGTACCGCCAATCAACCGCGATGTAGCCCGCGAGGGCGACGCCGCAGAGGCCAACGAGCGCCCAGGGAAGCACCTGGCGGACTGGACCCGCCGCCCCATCGGGCCGTGATGCAATCATTTTGGGAATGACGGACATGAAGAATCCTCCCGCCTCGTGCGGCGAACGAGTGCTGAGCCAACCGTGTATGGCGATCGAGGGCTCTGCGGCGATCAATCCGCAAAATCACCGAGTACCTTGCCCGGATCATCGCCCTGGATCGTGACCTGGTGACGACATCGTGTACGGAATGGGGGCCGGGGAAAGGCTCAGCAATTCCAGCGCGCGACCAGGTCGAGGATCGCGATGCGCGAGCCAGTGTCCCCGCTGGTTATCCCGTGGCGGGAATAGCGAGGCCCGGGATCGTCAAGGTCAAACCAGGCTGAGGTGTGCCAGGCGGTCGGACCTGTCAGCCCAAAGACAAGCAGGTCGGCGATTCGGCCGCGAGTCTCAGGGCGGACCATCGGCGTGCCGGTCCAGTCGGGGGCGGGCCAGTCGTTGATATGGGCGTGGGTAAATGGACCTTGATGTCCGGAATCGTCCAGGGAGCCCGGATCGGCCTGGGGCATGAACCAGTGCCAGTGCAGGATGGCAACGTCCGCGGCCAGGCCCGCCGACGGATGCCAGCGCAGGAGATGGTCGTGATACGGGCAGACCTCTCCGGGCGCGTCGTGATGGCGGACGTTGTGGTAGTCGGCCTGGGGCAGCGGGATGCGGACCGTGCTCAGGATCAGCAGGCCGATCCCCAGCATCCGGAGCCCTTGCCACTCTGACCGACGCCGCCGTGAGGTCACTTCCCGGCCCCCGGGGAGGGTAGGTTTGGTGGGATCGGGGCGGGCCTGCAAAATGCATCAACGGCCGGCAGGCCATCCCCTTGCTCGATCGTCCTTTATTATGTGCGTCCGTTCGAACCCGGTCAAGCAAGTCGATCTTGCGATGGACGCCGGGACGCCGGACGCCGGACGCCCGCGATGCCGCGATGCACCAGCCGGCGAATGGTCTTGACAATTTGCGAAGTTCCGGCAAACTGTTCGACCGTCCCATGAGGGGATCTGAAACGGACGCAGGGAATGGATGCGAGGCAAGGCCATGGCTGGCGATCGGGCGGAACGGTCGGGCGGCGGGCTTTCGCGACGATCGATGGGGTGGGCCCGGGCCATTGCAGCGGCCTCAGTGATCGGCCTGATCTCGCCCGGTGGAGCGGGCGCGGGAGAGCCCGCGAAGGACGGATCAAGGGCCAGAGCCGACGATGGCTCGCGGTCGGGCACCCCGGCTCCCAAACACACGGGAGTCCGTCGCTTCGAGATCGGCCAGGGCCCGCGGTCGTACTGGCTCTTCGAGCCGGACGGGCCAAGGCCCGACTCGGCACCGGTGCTCGTCTTCCTCCACGGCTGGTTCTCGGTCAACCCGGCCTTCTACGGCGCCTGGATCGATCACCTGGTCCGCGACGGAAACGTGGTGATCTTCCCCCGTTATCAGAACGACGTCGGGACGATGCCGAAGGACTTCCTGCCAAACGCGATGGCCGCCATCCACGATGCGATCGGCGTGCTGAGCATCGGCTCGGAGCGGGGCGTACCCCACGTCCGTCCGGATACCAGGCGGTTCGCCCTGATCGGCCATTCGGCCGGCGCAAACCTGGCGGCGCAGGTCGCGGCGCTCTCGACCGACTCGCATGCCGCCATCCCGGTCCCGCGCGCTCTTCTCGCCATCCTTCCCGGCGAAGTCCTCCCGCGCCGGCATCCGACGCTCGATCACATCCCGGCCGCCACGCTGATGATCGTCGCCGTGGGCGACGAGGACATCGTCGTCGGCGACCAGCGGGGCCGTGAAATCTTCGCCGAGGCCACGGCGATCCCCCCGTCGCGCAAGCGATTCATCCTCTTCCGATCCGACCGGCACGGCTTTCCGCCACTGATCGCCGATCACATGGCACCGACCGGGACCGACCCGAAGCTCGATAACGGCGAGGGAGTTCTCCGCGGACTCCAGTTGAGCATGGGTGAGGTCAACGCGATGGACCACGCCGGCTTCTGGCGGATCACCGACCTGACCCTCCACGCCGCGTTCGAGGGCCGGACCCTCGACGACGTGGCACGCGACCCGGAGCAACTCCGCCACCTCGGCTACTGGAGCGACGGCCGCCGCGTCACTCCGCCGATCGTCGACACCAACCTCGACGCGGTCCCTCGCGTCGTGCCGGGCAACGGCCTGAAAATCTTCCCCTGGTCGAACCTGCGCAGAGTCGCCCTCGGCGCCAGTCATTCACGCTAACCTTCCCCCATGCGCAGGTGCCCATGCGACCGCCCTCGATCCGCTCCACGCACAGTGCGGCCCGTTCGTAAGGCCCCCTGTGAAAGCGGGTCTTGATTCCGAAAACTCTCGTATATAATTTCTGATAAGAGATCGTGCAAGTCAGTCCGCCCGGAGTCTTCGGGCGCATGCAATCCGATCAATAGTTCGGCACCAAGTCGGTGCGCCCTGATGACTCCCCTACCGCCGATCCCGAGTGGACGGCCCAGGTGGACGACTGCCAATGAACTACTACCTGATCAGCGCGGGTGGCGAGCCGGTGGCTCTTGTGGCCGATCTTGAGATGGCGAGGGCGATCGCCCGATGCCAGCCCTGGGGTGATTATCTGGTGGAATCGCTCGAAGTGGGCGAGCCGATCGCAGCCCAGCGGCCAAGCCCTCAACGATCGGTGCTGTTGTCCCGCTCAGGTAAGACGCTGCCCAGTTGGAGGCGAGTTGCCCGCGATTCAGACACCTCGGACCGCCGCCCCAGACGGCCGGCTCGCTGAGGATTCGGCCCCATCAGCGCCTTGAGATCATCATCGTCTTACGGCGGCGGTCCCGGGCCGGTTGTGCCGGATCGCCGTCGGGCCTCGGCTCGTAACAGGGCCAGACCAGGTGGGCGACAGCGTCGGCCGGTACGTTGGCGATTCGACATTCCAGTTGACGGAGGTAATCGGCGAAGACGACCGATTCCTCACCCGGGCGGAGCCATCCCATCGGTTCGATCTCCAGCGCGAACCGGCCGTGCGGCGCGTGAGTGCAAAACACCAGAAAGACCGGCGCGCGGGTAAGCACGGCGAGCTCGGTCCAGATCGCGAGCATCCGGTGCGAACGGCCCAGTAGCCGCCCCGGGCAGGTGTTCGGGCCCGACCAGGGAATGTCGCCGTTCATGTAAATCGCCATCCCATCCCGGAGCGCTGACCGGGCCCGGAGCAATCGCTCGATGGCCATCGACGGCGAGAGGTCGCGACGGAGAAAAAACTCCGATTGCGGGTGCGGGCCCGGCTCGTCAAATCGACGGTTCAGCTCGCCCGAGACGTGCCGGGGACGCTGAACCAGCAGCCGGATCGGCACTCCACGCCTGTAGAACCAGTGGACCCCCGCGATGTGAGCCCCCAGGTGGCTTCCGACCAGAATCGCGCCTCGACCGCCCTCCATCGCAGCGCGGAGCCGCTCGTAACCCCGAACCTCGAACCGCGCGAGGACCTCCTCGTCGTCGAGCCGGTCCAGCGGGTAGTCACGCGCCAGAAACCGCGCTGTGTTCGCCGCCATCGCCGGCCAGACCTCGCGGATCGACCAGTCGGCATCGATCGCCTCGGCCGCCCGCCGTAACGCCGATCTGAGTCTCGCCCGACGCCCTGGCTGTACGGCCATCGCCGCACGTCCCAGCCAGCCGAGAATCTGGTCGCCCCGCGCCGGTCCCAGCGCGCGCAGCATCGGCAGTAGCATCTCGTAGAAGACGAACTTCCAGCTCCACACCTGCCGAAGTCGTCGCCTCACGAGCGCGTTCCTCCACCCGCGGACATCGCGGAAATGCTCTGGTAGTCCACCTTGTCAGTCGACGTCGCCTGCAGGGCGTCGATGAAGGTGATCGTGTCGGGAATCATGTAGTTGGGCAGATAGGTCGAGCAGTGCCGCTTCATCGCGATGATCGACTTCTTTCGCCCGGGCTTGAGCGCCACGTACGCCTCGATTGCGGCACCCTCCTCACCGTGGCGTGCCACCACACCGACGCGATCGACGCCCTCGTGGCGATACAGGGTGGCCTCAATTTCGCCGAGCTCGATCCGATAGCCCCTCCGCTTGATCATCCGGTCCCGCCGGCCGTGGAAGACAAAACATCCGGTGCCGTCATCGCGGACCAGATCGCCCGTCCGATACCATCGCGAGCCGTCGGGACCATCGACGAAGACCGCCTCCGTCAGGTCGGGTCGGCCGAAGTAACCACGCATCACTCCGGGCCCGGCGATCAGCAATTCTCCGACCGTCCCCGGCGTCGCGTCGCGACCGTCGTGGTCGACAATCCTCGCCCGCAACGGAGGGCAAACCCGGCCGATCGGAAACGGCGACTCGCGATCGACAGGGATCACCGAGGGGATCGGCTCGGCCGTGCAGACGTTCGTCTCGGTCGGGCCGTACAGGTTCCACATCCGAGCCAGGGGCCAGGCGGAGCGCAGTCGTCGGAGCGGCTCAATCGGGAAAACCTCGCCAGCGAACAGGACCAGCCGGGGCGCAGCGAAGCCCGGCCGCTCGATCCCTCCCCGCTCCACGAGCATCGCCAGTATCGAGGGCGCCGAGTACCAGACATCCATCGACCGATCGGCCAGAAAAGCCCCCAGCCGGGCCGGGTCCTTCCCGGTCGATTCGCCGATCACCACGACCGTCCCAGCTCCCGCGCACGAGGCAAACAGGTCGAATATCGAAAGGTCGAAGTGAAAGGGCGCGTGCGAGGCAAACCGATCGCCGTCCCTCCAGGGCCCGAGCGCCGATCGGCACCAGTCGAGGAACGTCAGCGCATTGGCATGCGAAAGCATCACACCCTTGGGCTGACCAGTCGAGCCGGAAGTGAAGAGGATATACGCAAGGTCGTCCTCCTCACGAGGCGGCGGAAGCGGACTCGGTG
>DAHZZC010000400.1 GCA_027435495.1 Planctomycetales bacterium | reverse complement strand
CAGTAGCAAGGAAGGCGGCCTCTCTGGTTCGTTCGCCGAGGCGCGCGACGTGGTCGCGGGCGCGGATAGGGATCGGTCGGAGGGACGTGGATTGGAGTTCCGGGGCCTCGCGCCGTGGCCGGCCCCGGCATCCTGAAAGGGATTTACTTCTTTGAAGGCGCCGGTGGCTTGACCGGCTCAGGCGTTGGCGGGGCGCCGACGCCGACATCGGTCGCTGGCGAAGGTGTCAACCCGGCGGGGCCAGGAGCAGGAGCCGCCACGGGGGCAGGAGCAGCGGTCACGGGCGCCGCCAGGTCAGCGGGGGCGGGCGTCGTTCCAGCGGGGGCGGGCGTCGCCGATGCCTTTGAGGGCGGCAACGCCTTGCTCGACGAACTGGACTCGTCGCCCCAGCCCGAGTTGACCGAGTCGGCCCGGCCATTCATCAGAATCACCAGCAGCATCAGGGCGAACATCCAGCCGATCGCAACGCCGATCGTGATCTTGGTGAAGACGTCGCCCGCCTTCGTCCCGAAGGCACTGGAGCCGCCGACCCCACCGAAGGCGCCGGCCAGGCCGCCGCCCTTGCCTCGCTGAATCAGGATGATAATGACCATGAAGACCGAGACCAGCACGATCACGGTATTCAGAAAGCCGATGAGGAAGTCCACGGGAAGGTCCTCGGGAAAGGGATCAGTGGTCGCTCGGTCCGTCGGGCATCGCCCGTGTTACCTGGCAGAAACCTGCCGCCCGGCCGCAACGATGGCCAGGAAATCAGCGGCCTTGAGGCTGGCGCCGCCGACGAGGGCACCGTCGATGTCGGGGCAGGCGAGCAGCTCGGCGGCATTATCGGGCTTGACGCTCCCTCCGTACTGGACAACGACCCGGGCCGCCGTCGCTTCGCCAAACGCCTCGGCCAGCCGCTTCCGGATGTGCGCGTGAGCGGCCTGTGCCTGCTCGGGCGTGGCGGTCAGACCGGTCCCAATCGCCCAGACCGGCTCGTAGGCCAGAACGGTCCCGGCCATTTCCTCGGGCGAGAGCCCGGCGAGCGAGCCGGCGAGCTGTTCGTCGAGAACGGCCTCGGTCCGGTCGCCCAGCCGCTCGTCCTTGGTCTCGCCGATGCAGACGATGGGGATCAGCCGGGACGCGAGCGCGGACTTGAGCTTGGCGTTGACCATCGCGTCCGTCTCGCCCATCCCGTGTCTCCGCTCGCTGTGACCCAGGATCACATGGGTGCAGCCAGAGTCGACCAGCATCGCGCCGGCAACCTCGCCGGTGTAGGCACCACCAGACTGGGCGTGCATGTCCTGGCCGCCCATCCCGATCGGCGAACCCTCCAGAACCGAGTCCACCGCCTGGAGGAAAACCGAGGGCGGGCAGACGACGACATGGACGTCAACCGCGGTACCAACGCCCGCCTTGACCTCCTGTGCCAGCGCAACGGCCTCAGCACGGGTGGGCGGGTTCATCTTCCAGTTCCCGGCGATCAGCAGGGTGCGCACGCGGTCGCCTCCTTCTTGCAGGTGTCGATCGTCCGGCCCATCAACTCGGCGAGTGGCCGGATCTCGTCCATCAGGCGGTCGAACTGGTCGGGGACCAGCGCCTGGGGACCGTCGGAAAGCGCCTTCTCCGGGCAGCCGTGGACCTCAATATGGATGCCGTCGGCACCCGCGGCAATGGCCGCCCGCGCCATCGCGGGGATCAGGTCGGGCCGGCCGGTGGCGTGGCTCGGGTCGGCGATGATCGGCAGGTGGCTCTGCCCCTGAATATTCGGGATCACCGAGAGATCCAGCGTGTTCCGGGTCGAGTCCTCGAAGGTCCGAATCCCCCGCTCGCAGAGGATGACCTGCCGGTTGCCTTCCGAGAGGACGTACTCGGCCGACATCAGCGTGTCCTTCACGGTGGCGCTCAGGCCCCGCTTGAGCAGCACGGGAATCCGAGTCCGGCCGCACTCCTTGAGGAGATCGAAGTTTTGCATGTTCCGGGCGCCGATCTGAAGGATGTCGGCATACCGCTCGACGACCTCAACCTGGCGCGGGTCCATGACCTCGGTGACGACGGGCATCCCAAACTGCTCGCCAGCGGACTTCAGCAGCCGAAGCCCTTCGACGCCCATCCCCTGGAAGCTGTACGGACTGGTCCGGGGCTTGAAGGCGCCGCCGCGGAGTATGTTGGCGCCGGCCCGAGACACCCGTGCGGCAACCTCGAAGAGCTGGTCCTCGCTCTCGATCGCGCACGGCCCGGCGATGACCGCCAGGTGGCCGCCGCCAACCTTGATCCCCTTGATGGTGAAGACCGAGTCCTCGGCGTGGAATTCGCGGCTGGCAAGCTTGAACGGCTTGAGGATCGGCACAACCTTCTCGACCCCCGGAATGGCTTGCAGCGGCTGGACTTGCAGCTTGTCCTCGTCGCCGATCACGCCGATGATCGTGCACGAGACCCCCTGGCTAAGGTGGGGCGAGAGGCCCAGCGCCTCGATCCGCTCGAGCACATGCTCGACGATCTCGGGTGTCGCGTGCGGCTTCAGTACGATAATCATTCAGGTCCTCGGGTCGGGCGGGGAGAGGATCGCGGCCCACCGAATCGTCGGGAGCGGGCAGCGGTCCTCGAGCCGGACGGCCACGGGCCCCGCCGCCGGCGATCGTTCGAGATCCTTGATCGGGCAACGAGTTCCGGCCGATTCACTTCCCCGGTCCTGGCTCCCCTCGTGGAACGAACCAGTCCGGGGCGAAGAACGTTCCAGTTTAGCGAGTCGCGACGACCCGGGGAAGCAGGTTTTTTCGAGATCAAATCCACGCCCGATCGCTGGACTCGTCCGCCCGAGGCTCGGATTCCGAAAACGCGGTGTCGGACGCAAGATTCGTGGCTTTTTTCCACCATCGATCGAAGCCAGGTCGTTTTGCTTCAACAATTCCTAGTTTTTTCTTCAATGCTTTGACATCCACATACCTGGGAGCAATGATCGGGACCGCACGACGTCACGTGCGACATGGGTTCAACCAGGTGCTGACACACGACGCTGGAGGATCGGATGAAGGGGTTGACCAGGATCTGGGCAATC
>DAHZZC010000399.1 GCA_027435495.1 Planctomycetales bacterium | reverse complement strand
TTCTGGTCCCCCAGCCTCCGGGTACGACCAGGACGTCGAGCGGCGGGCCATCGTCCAGGGAATGATCCGCCACGACCTTCAGGCCGCCCGTGGCGATGACCACGCCGCTCTCCTCGGCCACCAGCAGGACCTCGTACGGCGAGGGGTCTTCTCGCCTGCGATCCTCGTCCAGGCAGGTGGTGGAGAAGACCTCGAACGGCCCGCAGAAGTCGAGGACCTCGACCTCGGGAAAGACCAGGATGCCGACAAGGCAGCGGCCGATGGGCATGCGACCCTCCTTCCTATTGCTCGGCTCTCAGCAATTTCCCCCGAAGCTCGGAAGCCCGACCCGCTCTGGACAGGCCGAGGTCCGTTGCTTCATGATTCTACCAGCCTCGGGCGGGCCGGGACTGCACCTGGATCGACCGGGGTTTCCAGTGATCGGGACAGAAGGGACGACATGCCGATGACGCCATCGGATGCGATCGAGATCAGGCGGGTTCGAGGCAAGGGCCGGGGAGTCTTCGCCCGACGCCCCATCGAGGAGGGCGAAGTAATCGAGACCTGCCCGGTCCTGATCCTGCCGGCAAGCTCGATTGAGGACTTCTCGGACGGCCTCGGCGCCTACGTGTTCGAATGGGGCCGGGGCAGGCTGGCGCTGGCCCTCGGCTACGGATCGCTCTACAACCACTCGTACCGGCCCAATGCCCGCTACGCGGACCTGGCCGATCGGACCAAGCTGTTCACGGCGATCCGGGACATCGCGGCCGGTGAGGAGATCACCGTCAACTACAACGGCGAGCCGGGGGACCGGACGCCCGTGGGTTTCGAGGTCGTCGAAGGCCCGGACGTTACCAGGAGGAGAAGCTCGGTCCATGCGGTTGGGTGAGTGATCCTACCCCAGTCTTCCGATACCAGAGACCTGCGTTGGGCCTACCGAGGCAGGTACGGCCGGCGGATTTCCGACGGTGACATGGATCGGCTCATCCAGGGCTCCGGGTCGTTCGATCACCGGCTCCTCTCCGGGCTTGATCATGTCGAAGATCGCATCGAAGGCAGCCCGACCAGCTCGCCGAGCGCCCTGGCCAGGGCTCCCCGTCCTGACGGGCAGTTCAGCCGGTGATCGATCCCGGTGATCACGAGGCGAAGTCCGGGGCACCGACGGCAGAGCTCCCGGCTGTGACCCAGGGGGATGATACGGTCCCGAGGGCTGTGGATGACAATGCCCTCGAGATCGGGACGGGGCCGTACGCCGAAGTACCGCCAGGCGGGTGCCAGAAGGATCAGGGGACGATCCTCCGGGATGGCCAGGGCGATCGCCCCGCCTCGGGACATCCCGATGATCACGTCGGATCCGAGCCGATCATGGGCGTCCTGGGCCTGACGAATCGCCGCCTTGAGCCTCCAGGAGGGTAGCCTCGGGCACTCGACCTCCAACCCCAGGCCACGGACAAATGCCGCCTTGCTGCTGGTCCTGGTCATCCAGCCGGAGAGGACGAGCGCCTTCGGGCGGCGGCAGGTCGGCATCTCTTCGGGGAGCGGCGCGATCACGAAAGGTCGCTCCCTCTCCCCAGCATCGTCGTTGACCTCCCCACCGGGATCGTCTCCGTCCTTCGTCCCTATCGTCATTCTCAGAAATCTTTGAGCGGTCGCAGGCCGATGCCATCATCGAGGTTGAACTCGACATGCCGACCGCCCATTATCGCATACGGGACCCCGGACAGGTCGAGAGTTGCTGGCACTCGATCTTCTCTTTTCCGAAAGCGGTAGGTCGTGCTGGGCACGTCGAGGAGAATGGCGGTCAAGGATGGTCCTCCGTGTTGGGCTCGTTGATCTCGCTGCACACAGGAGCGAGCCACGAGTCACGGCCCGGTCGTCCCCACACCCTGACCAGAATCCTCGCAAAGCGACGAGGACAGACCAGCCTGGCACCTGGACGTGCTCCGCAACCGACGGCACCCTGAACTGCCGATGAACACTACAGGGCCATCTTCGGAGTCGTACAGCATGTGCATGATGAGACGGGCCTGGAAAATCCTCCGGGTGTTCGTGCTGGCCTGGGCGGCATCCACCGCTGGACTTTGCCCCGCCGAGGAGCCCAACCGGATCGACGCGACGACCCTCCACCGCAAGGTCCTCTGCGGCTATCAGGGCTGGTTCCGCTGCCCTGGAGACCCGGCCGAGAGGGGCTGGTGGCACTGGAGCCGCAACGCCCGGAAGATTGCCCCCGAGACCCTCACCTTCGAGATGTGGCCCGACCTCTCCGAATTCACCGAGGAGGAGAAGTACCCGGCTCCCGGCTTTACCCTCCCGGACGGCCGCCAGGCCCACCTCTTCAGTTCCGCCCATCCCCGAACCGTGGACCGTCACTTCGATTGGATGCGGACCTACGGCATCGACGGCGTGTTCGTCCAGCGCTTTCTTTCCGAACTCCGCCGTCCCTCGACCGACCTGGTGCTCAACCATGTCCGGGCCTCGGCCTCAAAGACCGGGCGGGTCTACGCGGTCTGCTACGACCTCTCCGGTACGCCCGAGCCCCAAATCTTCGACCGGCTGACCAGCGACTGGAAGCGGTTGGTGGACGAAAGGAAGGTGACGAGGGATGATCGCTACCTGCACCACCAGGAGAGGCCGGTCGTCTTCGTCTGGGGCCTCTACCCCGACCGCTTCGGTCCGGCACTGGCCCACCGCATCATCGACTTCTTCGAGAAAGAGCATCCCTATCCCGCCACGCTCGTGGGCGGCGTTCCCTGGTACTGGAGGCGTGAGAAGGACCCGGAGTGGTCCCGGGCCTTCCGCCGACTGGACGTGATCAGCCCGTGGAACGTCGGCCATTCCATGAAGGCTGGCGAGCAACGGCACGCTTCCACCATCACCTGGAAGGACGACCTGACCGAGTCGAAACGGTCGGGGATGGCCTATCTGCCGGTGATCTATCCAGGCTTCGGCTGGACGAATCTCAAGGGTAAGCAAGCCGCCAGCCAGACGCTCCCCCGCCTCAGCGGCGAGTTCCTCTGGCAGCAGTTCGTGACCGCGAGCGACCTGAAGATCGAGATGGCCTATGTCGCGATGTTCGATGAAGTGGACGAGGGGACGGCCATCTTCAAGGTGAGCAACTCGCCGCCCACTCAGGCCCGGTTCCAGACGTACGAGGGCCGGCCGTCGGACTGGTATCTCCGACTGACCGGCGAGGGATCGAAGCTCATCCGGGGCGAGATCAGGAATCAGAAGAAAATCCCGATCCGTCCCTGAGCCAGGATGACACTGCGGTTCCAGCCGCTAACGATCGCCTCGAAGTGCGGGTCGAGCCGGTCGCTCTCGACGGCATCCCTTCCCGGCCCTCCTCCTCGCCTCAACGCCCGACGAGGCGGGCGACGTCCGAGAGCCGGACGACCCGATCGGCGCCGCCGGAGGCGAGGGTCTGGCCGTCCGGTGAAAAGGCGACGGTGCAGATCGGACCGTCATGTCCCCGAAAGATCGCCAGCGGGCCGCCCAGGGCATACCACCCGTAGATCAGGGCGGCAAGAAGCATCAAGGCGGCCAGGACAGCCCCAGGGCGCCCGACGATCCAATGCCGGAAGGCGGTCGTTCGAACCAGCTTCGCCTCCTGCCGGTCCATTTTCAAGCGCCCTCCCTCGGCAATCCGTCTCGTCACGGCCTGATCACCACGGTCGCCAGTTCGACAGCCCTTGCTTCATCCGCCTCGTCGCCCCCAATGGGCTGAACGCCTCGGGATCGAACTTGCGACCGATCCATTCCCGCATCTCCCTGTGCGCCTCGTGTTTGGGGTCGCTGATTGCCTCCAGGAAATCCTGGTAGCCCCAGACGCCGCCCACGTCCTCCGGCGGGCAGGCGCGGGCTCCGTCCAGACAGATCGGATACTTCTTCCCCGGCTCGACCGGGACGAGGCCCTCGAATAGAATCTCATGCAGCCAACA
>DAHZZC010000398.1 GCA_027435495.1 Planctomycetales bacterium | reverse complement strand
CCTTGTCGACGTTGTGATGCAAGACCAGCCCGAATCGATCGAAAGTATACTGGCAGAGAGCCTGGCTGAACTCATCAGCGAGCGCATCGCAGAGGGAATCGGGGTGGCCCAGCCCTTTTCGCTCGACCACCTCGACCTCTTGTGAGCCGTTATCGAGACCCTCGGTTCGTCGGATGACGAGTTCCATCAGTCAATTCCTCGTCTCATCCTGGCCCGGTCCTCAACGAAGGGGGCTGATCCTCGCAATTCTCCGTCCCTCGACCCATCTCAGCAAGATGGTCTTCCGGGTCGGTGACTTCCAAAGAGATGCCTCTTGCAATACCGACCTGGATTTTTATACTGAAGAGATGTCGAGTCGCTCCTGACGGGCGACGCGATGGCGGCTAGGGTGGCCCCGGCGTGTGCTTCACACATGGTCGGGGTTTTTTCGTGCGCATTGGCTGGATCGGCCAGCCAGTTCGTGAAGGACCAGCGTTATGACGCCCGACCCAGGTCGAGTCATCGTCGGGACCACGGACCGATCATCGCAGGCGAGCGATTGCAACAAGGTCCATGCCCATCATCGCGATTTCCCGGAAGTCCGAGGAGAAGGTTGCTCGGTAGAGGAAGCCGTCTGCCGATTGGTCGAGTCCTTGTCCCGGGCATTGGATAGTGCGCCGAGCCTCTGGCGTCGCGGGCTCCTTGAGCAAGCGATCAACGATGTCCGCGCCCTGGCCGCTCCGAGCCACCAGGGCCCCCAGCCCTGAGAGGTACGGGAGGAAATCATGTTCCAGAACCGTCAAGAAGCCGCCCGCCTGCTGGTCCGGCGATTCGATGGCCGAGATTTACGCGACCCGCTGGTCCTTGCGATTCCGCGTGGCGGCGTGGCCACCGGCGCCGTACTGGCCAGGGAGCTAAATGCCGAGCTCGACGTCGTTCTCTCCCGCAAGCTTCGAGCGCCATTTCAGCCTGAGCTGGCCATTGGCGCCGTCGGCGAGGATGGCCAGATTTACCTCAATCCGGAAGCCGGGAAACGCCTCGATCTCACCGAAGAGTACCTCGCGGGCGAGGCCGCCCATCAGCTTGGTGAAATCGCACGACGGAGGGCCCTGTTTCGCACGGTCCGGCCCCAGGCGACCATTGAGGGCCGCTCGGTGATTGTCACCGACGATGGGATCGCGACCGGCGCGACGATGATCGCCGCCCTCGAATCGGCCCGAGCGAAACACCCCTTCGAGCTCATCGTTGCCGTCCCCGTCGCCTCCCCAGATCGGCTCTGGGAAATCCGCCGGCGCTGCGACGAGATGATCTGCCTCCTCGCTCCTCGATCCTTCTGGGCCATCGGCCAGTTCTACCGGGATTTCACACAGGTTGAGGACGAAGAGGCCGTGGAGTTGCTCCGCGCTGCTGGTCCGGCGCTGCGGACTCTGGCCACGTCATCCGCATAGAGAGTCCGGAATGTTCTCGTTCGTAAGGCTTTTCGAGGGCACGAACTCGACGAGGAAGCCTCGCGCCGAGTGAGCAGAAATGGGCCTGGGACGCAGGCCAATCGTGTCCCAAGTACTGATGAGAAATCATCCGATGCCCAGCGTGATCCTCCAAGTCCTCTGGCTGCTCGCCCGGCTCGTTGTGCCCCTCCGGTATCGCGTTCAGGTCCACGGGTGGGAAGGTGTTCGCGGATTGACTGGTCCCGTATTGTTTCTGCCAAACCATCCCGGTTACATCGACCCTGTCCTCATCCTGACCTGTCTCCATGAGCCTTTCCGGCCCAGACCGGTGCTCTACGAGGACAACTTCCGAAGCCCGATCCTCCGTCCGCTGGTGAAGCTCCTACGCGCTGTGCCCATTCCCGATCTGGACCGCCCGAGCCTCGAGGCCCAGGAACGCACCGGGCGTGCCATTGCGGAGGTGATCCAGGGGCTCCGTCGTGGTGAGAACTTCGTCCTCTGGCCATCCGGACGCGTCCAGCGCGACGGCGTCGAGCGGCTCGGAGCGGCTCGGGCGCTGACCGACATCCTGAAGGCGGTTCCCGAGGTCACCGTCGTTCTGGCGAGGACCCGAGGCGTCTGGGGCAGTCGTTTCACCTATGCTACCGGGCGAACGCCTCGCCTCGACCGATGCTTCCGGGACGGATTCCTCTGGCTCGCCGCCAACCTGTTTGTCTTCATGCCTCGACGTCGAGTCGACATTCAAATCGAACGCCTCGATCGCGCTCGGCTCCCCGCGCTGGAGCGCGATCCGGTGAATCGAGGGTTCGAGGCCTGGTACAACGTTGACGGCCCGGAGCGGCCGACCTACGTCCCGTATCACTTTCTCTTTGGTCCGAGAAACCGTGTCTTCCCATCCGCCGAGGGACCAGCCGAGGGAGGGCTCAACACAAAACGCATCCACCCGGAGACGCGATCGGCCGTCGCCGAGATCCTTACCGAGGAGTTGGGCCGGCCGATGACAGCCGACGAGCTCGAGCCCGCGACCCTCCTCGAAAGCCTCGGCCTCGACAGTCTCCGACGCATGAATCTGGCGATGGCCGTCGAGCAGCGTTTCGGCTTCTCGGCTGACCCTGCGCCTGTCACGGTTGGTCAGCTTCTGGCCCTGGCCGATGGGCTGGCGGAGAGGCCGCCGCCGCCGCCCCCAGCACCATTGTGGTTCCGGCCGCCGTCCGATCTCGGTCTGCCTCGGATACTGGGAGAAACCATTCCCGAGGCGTTCATCGCCCGCGCCCTGGCCGATCGTCGTGGTGTGGCAGCCGCTGATGATCTCTCCGGCGTGGTCACCTACGAGCGGCTCCTGGCCGGTGCGACGCTGATGGCACGTCGATTCGCACAGTTGCCAACGTCGAACATTGGATTGATGCTTCCGGCCTCGGTGGCCTGCGACCTGATGTTCCTGGCCCTCTCGCTCGCGGGGAAGCTCCCCGTCCTTCTCAACTGGACAACGGGACCCGCGAACCTCACGCATGCGGCGCGTCTGACGAACTTGACTCATGTGATCACGTCATGGCGGCTTCGCGATCGTCTGGGCCTTGCGATCGAGGGCGTACAATTTCTCGATGTCGAGGATTTGCACAAGCAAATCGGCTGGCTCGAGCGAATCGTCGTGATCTTGCAGGTACGGACACGACCCGGCCAAATTCGCCGCTCGGTGCCGTTGGCCGATGCGGATGCCCCGGCGGCGATCCTGTTCACGTCTGGCTCGGAGAAGGCACCCAAGGCCGTTCCGCTCACTCACCGGAACATCCTCGCCAACCAGAAGGGTGCCCTGGCGGCCATCGCACCAACGCCTCGGGATTCCGTTCTCTCCTTTCTGCCGATGTTTCATAGCTTCGGGTTCACCGTCACCGGGATACTCCCGTTACTAGCGGGCATCCGTGTCGTCCACCATCCTGATCCAACCGATGCCACGGCCCTGGCCCGCAAGGTCGGCTCCTATCGGCCGACACTCGTCGCCGCCACACCGACCTTTATCGACCACATTTTCCGGCGAGCCCGTCCGGGAGAACTCGACTCCTTGCGACTGATCTTCGTCGGAGCCGAGAAGTGTCCTCCTTCCCTGTTTGACGAGGCCAGGCGACTGTTGCCGGGGGCCAATCTGGTCGAAGGCTACGGTGTCACCGAATGCTCGCCGATCATCACGGCGAACCGTCCCGGGGCGAACCGTCCCGGTAGCGTCGGACAGCCGTTGCCCGGGGTCGAGGTCTGCGTGACCGACCTGGAAACCGGCGCAGTCCTGCCGTCCGGCAGGATGGGCATGCTGCTGGTCAGCGGCGCCTCGGTCTTCCCAGGCTACCTCGGCGACGAGCCCTCGCCGTTCCTGGAACGTGAGTGTAAACGCTGGTACGTCACCGGCGACCTGGCCGAGCTCGATCCGGAGGGATTCCTCTACTTCCGGGGCCGGCTCAAGCGGTTCCTCAAGGCAGGCGGCGAAATGATCTCACTCCCGGCGCTTGAGGAACCTTTCCTACTCCTCTATCCACCCGACGAGGACGGACCGAGGGTAGCCGTCGAGGGCGTGGAGACCGAGAGCGGTCGGCATATCGTCCTCTTCACGACCGAGTCCATTTCCCTCAAGGAGGCCAACGCACGTCTGATCGAGGCAGGGTTCCGGGGCGTGATGCGGCTCGACGATGTCCGCCGCCTGGAGACAATCCCGGTGCTCGGGACCGGCAAGGTCGATTACCGTCGCCTTCGTGAGATGATCGAGGTTCCGACCAGGGTCCCGGCGTAGACCCAGCCGCGCGACGATGAGACCCGGTTCGCCAGAACCAGTCGACATCTGCTGCCTACACATCAATGAAATCGAATGAATTATAGCCTGACGGAGGCGGCGGATTCTTGACGGAGAAGATATCCCATCGTAAAAAAGGTGTCTGGAAATTTGTAAATAAGTCGAGTCCGGAGTGCGGCGGCCAGGTGATCGTCGCGGTGGGATCGACATTTTTTCCCTTCGCCCCATGGACGGTCCCAGGATGAGGCGTACCGGTAGCCGGCTCTCGGCGCCGCTCTGCACACACCCCCTGGACCGGGAGACAAGGCCGTGCCGATACGCCGCCCCATGTCCGTCTCGCCGCTCTGGCTTCAGGGATCGATCCTCACGTTCATCATCGGGTTTGCGATCCTGGCCTTCTCCGCCGTTCGGATCTACCAGGATCCCGCGCCGGTGCCTGAGAGAATCGTAGACGAGGCTGGGAAGGTTCTCTTCACACGGCAACAGATCCTCGATGGCCAGGAGTCGTTCCTGACTTTCGGCCTGATGCAGTTCGGCACGATCTACGGCCACGGAGCTTATCTCGGGCCAGACTTCACGGCGGACTACCTGCACCGGGAGGCCGAATCGATGATTCGGCGGTATGGCGGGGATGAGGGCGCACGCGGTCAGGTCCGGCGCGAGCTTCAGGAGAACCGGTACGATCCCGCGACCGGTACTCTGGTTTGGACCGAAGGCCAGGCGTCGGCATTCGAGGAAATCCACCGTCATTTTGACCAGATGATCTACAGCCGCAAGGTTAGTGGAGAGGGGCTCAAGCCTGGAATGATCGCGGACGAGGCCGAGACGCGGGCCATCACGGGCTTCATCGCCTGGACAGCCTGGACAGCCGTCGCCCGACGACCCGGACGGGCCTACTCCTACACCAATAACTGGCCTCCCGAGGAACTGGTCGGTAACTCGCTGACCGGCGACGCGATCATGTGGAGCGCGCTTTCGCTGGTGGCCCTCCTGGGGGGCATCGGCATCGTGCTTGGTCTGTACGGTCGGTTCTCGGGGACCGTCGGTTGGCACGAGTCGGAGGAGCGCCAGGTCCGGTTTGTCCCACCGGCTTCGGTTCCGCTCACGCCGACGCAGCGGGTGACAGCCTGGTTCTTTCTGGTGGCGACGGTCCTCTTCCTGCTCCAGAACCTGATCGGGGGAGCCACGGTCCATTACATGGTCGAGGCGGGAGGCTTCTTCGGCATCGATCTACCACGGTGGCTCCCGTACAACCTCACCCGGACCTGGCACCTCCAACTGGCGATCTTCTTCGTGGCGACCGCTTACCTCGCCGCGGGCATCTTCCTGGCGCCACTGATCGCCGGTCGAGAGCCGAAGGGGCAGTGGGTGCTCGCCACCGGGCTCCTCGGGGCGCTGACCGTGGTTGTCTTCGGGAGTCTTGGGGGCGAGTATCTCAGCTATCACGGAATGCTGCCCCGCGGCCAGCGAGCCTTCCTGGGAGCCCAGGGTTGGGAATACCTCGATCTGGGCCGGCTCTGGATGTACTTGCTGATCGTCGGCATGGTCCTCTGGCTAGCGATCATCTACAGGGGACTGCGGCCCCGCCTGGTGACCGAAAGCCGGGGCAATCTCCCCTGGCTCTTTCTGTACAGCGCCCTTTCCATTCCGGCATTTTACTCCGTCGGTTTACTGACGCACACGCAGAGTACCTTCGCGATTGGTGACTTCTGGAGATTCTGGGTCGTTCACCTCTGGGTCGAGGACTTCCTCGAGCTCTTCACCACGATGCTTGTGGCCCTGATCTTCGTCCTGATGGGGATCGTCTCGGAGCGTTTC
>DAHZZC010000397.1 GCA_027435495.1 Planctomycetales bacterium | reverse complement strand
GTCGATCACGTCGTAAGGCGGCGCGATCACGTCGGACAGCGCTCCGACCTTCGCCAGATCGTAGCGCACGCCGCGGAAGGCGAGTACATCGGCCATCACTGGTTCCCGTGGTTAGTCGTTCGATTTCGGAGAGCGGGGTGGGCGAATCAGCACCCACCCCGCGCGGTCCACGGGCCGATCAATAACGATAGTGATCCGACTTGTTCGGACCTTCCTTGTGGACGTGGATATAAGCGGCCTGCTCGGGGGTCAGCTCGGTGAGCTTGACATCCAGCTTCTTGAGCTGGAGCCGGGCGACGTGCTCGTCCAGCTTCTTGGGGAGGATGTAGACCCCGACCGGGTACCTGGCGTTGTGCTGCCAGAGCTCGATCTGGGCGAGGACCTGATTGGCGAACGACGAGCTCATCACGTACGAGGGATGACCGGTCCCGCAGCCGAGGTTGACCAGCCGCCCCTTGGCGAGCAGGATGATACGCTTGCCGTCGGGGAAGATCACGTGATCGACCTGCGGCTTGATCTCTTCCCAGCGGTAGTCTTCCAGCGAGGCGACGTCGATCTCGTTGTCGAAGTGACCGATGTTGCAGACGATCGCCTGGTCCTTCATCTTGGCCATGTGGGCGTGGGTAATCACCTTGTAGTTACCCGTCGCGGTGACGAAGATATCGGCCTTGTCGGCGGCGTAATCCATCGTGACGACCCGGTAGCCCTCCATCGCGGCCTGGAGGGCGCAGATGGGGTCGATCTCGGTGACCCAGACCTGGGCCGAGAGGGCTCGCAGGGCCTGGGCCGAGCCCTTGCCGACGTCGCCGTAGCCGCAGACGAGAGCGATCTTGCCGGCGATCATCACGTCGGTGGCCCGCTTGATGCCGTCGACCAGCGACTCCCGGCAGCCGTAGAGGTTGTCGAACTTGGACTTGGTGACCGAGTCATTCACGTTGATGGCGGGGAACTTCAGTTCGCCCTTTTTGTGCATCTGGTAGAGGCGGTGGACGCCGGTGGTCGTCTCCTCGGTGACGCCCTTGACGGCCGCGAGCTTCCGGGCGTACCAGCCAGGCGAAGCGGCGATCCGCTTCTTGATCGCGGCGAAGAGAACGCGCTCCTCCTCGCTGGTCGGCTTGTCGAGAACGTGAATGTCGGCCTCAGCCCGGGCACCCAGGTGCAGGAGCAAGGTGGCGTCGCCGCCGTCGTCGAGGATCATGTTCGAGTCGCCGCCGTCGGCCCACTCGAAGATCCGATGGGTATACTCCCAGTACTCCTCGAGCGACTCACCCTTGTAGGCAAACACGGGCGTCCCCGCCGCGGCGATGGCGGCGGCGGCGTGATCCTGGGTCGAGAAGATGTTGCAGGACGCCCAGCGCACCTCGGCGCCGAGGGCCTGCAAGGTCTCGATCAGAACGGCCGTCTGGATCGTCATGTGGAGCGAGCCGGTGATCCGGGCTCCCTTGAGCGGCTGGCGAGCGGCGTATTCCTCTCGGATCGCCATCAGGCCGGGCATTTCAGTCTCGGCGATGGCGATCTCGCGGCGGCCCCAGTCGGCCAGGGCGATATCGGCGACGTGGTAGTCGCGGTGGGTGGTGGTCGAAGCGGGCTTCGGCGCGACGGCGGTCGGCATGTTCAAGGTCTCCAGCACGATGAACGGGCGCCGTTGCACGGGGATGGTCCACCTCGACGAGCCTGGCAGGCACGTCCACGCGTGCCGTCGCAGCGCCCCTCGACGAGGATGGGGGGGTCCTGGTCCTCAGCACAGGATATCGTATCCGCGGTCTCGCCTGCCGGCGAGAGCGGACCCCCTCAGTTGAGTGGGCGGAGCCCACTCCATGAGGCTTCGAGCGAGCCCGGCTCCGGCCGTCGGAATGGCGCGAAGGGTGGCGGACCGCAGGTAGGTAGGTTATCAGGCGCTTCAGCCTGCGTCAACGGTCCTCACCAGGCAAGCTGGAGTGCGACCGTCGATTTGAGGTCGGGGCGCCACCAGGGGCGGGCGGGCTCTCGGTCGAGGCGGATCGTCGCCGAGGGCGCCACCACCTGCAACCGGATCGGCCCGGCCACCGACGATCGGCAGGTGATGACCTGCCGGCGGGAATGGTGCTGGCACGAGGCACTGCTTCCCTGAACGTCGAGTTCCGAGCCCGCGGGAAAGAGCGAGGCGGGAACGAAGATTTCGGTCTCGCCAGCGGCAGGGTTGTGGTCCCAGGCAAACTCCAGCCGACGGGGATGGCCCGGGCGCTCCTGAGCCTCGTAGCGGAACGATTGGGGCGTCCCGGCGGTGGCCCGGGGATACGGTCTCGGATCGAAGTTGGACCGCTCATCGCCTGAGGGGTCGAGGATGCTGAAGTCCTCGGCGTTCCAGCCGTCCAGCGATTCGGGATTCCAGCGCGGGGTGTAGTACCACTGGGTCCCCGAGGCAAGACGGGCGTCGAGGTGGTCGTAGAACGCCCGAACGTAGTCTCCCGCGCGGGGGAACTCAGCGCACATGCCAAACTCACCGACGAAAAGCGGGACGTCCCATTCTCGGGCGGTGGCCTCCATCGTGGCGAAGGCCCGGCCCAGGTGGTAACGGGTGCCATGCCAGCGCCGGAGTGCGTGACTGATCGGGCAATAGTAGTGCGGCGCGTAGGCGACCTGGTCGTGCTCGGGCCTGGGAAGCTGCGTCCTGAATCCGCAGTTGGTCCAGATATGCCCCTGCACGAAGAGGATCGCCGAGGGATGGGCGTCGAGGATGGAGCGGGCCTCGTCGCGATAGAGCGATGCGAGGTGGCTACGCTCGTCGCCCCAGGGCTCGTTGAGGAGGTCGTAGCCGATCACGCCGGGCGTCCGGGCGAACGCGGAGGCGACCCGACCGACCATCTGGAGGAACCGAGTGCGGACCCCGGATCGATCGGCGTAGAAGTCGGCGAACGACCGATGCATCACCGGGTCGGACATCATTCGGAAGAGCCAGTTGCGGCATGAGGGGCCGTTATCGGGCGCATAGGGCCGGCATCGCGACGAGAGGGCCCACCGGGGGAATCCCGATCCTGCGCCTCTTGAAGCGTATCGAGAGAAGCCGTCCTGGTGGAAATCGACGATCGTGTGCAGTCCGCGGGCGTGCGCGGCGGTGATGGTCGAGCGTAGCGATTCCAGGTAGCTCTCGTCGTAATCGCCGGGGGAGGGCTCGTAGGCTTCCCAGACGAGCACCAGTCGAATGACATTGAAGCCAAGGTCGCGAAGGCGGTCGAGGTCGCGAGGGTCCCGGCAGGGGGAGAACGGCGGGACCTTCGAATCGCCGGCCAGGTTCACCCCCCGGAACATCACGACCCGCCCTCGATCGTCCACAAACTGGCGACCGAGGATCGAAAGCCGACTCGTCGAGGCCGATGGAGCAGTCGAGACGGGTGCGGTGCAGGGCAGCACGGTCGTATCCCGGTCAAAGGTACGTGACCCGGAATTGCGTGACGAGTGATTCCAGGTCGATACGAGAGACCTACTACCGCAAGAGACGTGCCGATCGGCCTCGGGTGACAGGTGGAGTTGTTTTCCACCCCGGCGGATCTCCTGGCCCAGAAGAAGGCCAGGGGATCGCCGGGGCCGGGATGGATCGGATCAGAGCATCGGCAGGTCGAGCTTCTCCTCGCTCGCGATCCGACGGAGCTTGTCCTGGGCCCGAGACTCGATCTGGCGGACGCGTTCCTTGGTGATCCCGAGCTCTCGCCCAAGCTGTTCGAGCGTTTGCTCGCTCACGCCGCCGAGACCAAACCGGCTGATGATGATCTTCCGCTCGCGGTCGTCGAGCCGGCCGAGCATCCCCTTGACCGCCTCCTGCATCCGCTTCAGGGCGCTCTCATATTCGTGCTCGTCGGTCCGGTTGTCGGCCGCAGCCTCGAACATCTCCTCGTGGCCGGTGACGAACCGGTCGCGGCGGTAGTTCTCCTCCGGAATCGTCCGGGCGAAGTTCTTCATGATCGCCCACGAAGCATACGTGCTGAACTTGTTCCCGCGGGAGAAGTCAAACTTCTCGACGGCACGGATCAGCGACATGTTGCCGTCGGAGACCAGCTCGAAAAAGTTATTCGAAGGCCCGACGTGCCGCTTGGCGATCGAGACGACCAGCCGCAGATTCGCCCGGATGATCTGGTTCTTGACCGACAGTGCCTCTTCCTGGAGCCGCTCGATCTCGTCGAGGTCGGCCGTCCGGGCCTTGGTCGGGTCCAGATCCTGGCGCATCTCGTGGGCCCGGTACTTCAGGTAGTTCATCTTCCGGAACAGGTGCATCTCCTGCTCCCGATCGAGCAGGGGAACCTCGTAGAGGCTTGCCAGGTAAGGCGGCAGTCCCTTCGGCGCCTTCGGCCGGCGGGGCGCCTTGCCATCAGCCGGCTCGGGCATCGGCCCGGTGATCGCCCCGGCATTCGCCGCGTCGTGAAAGCTCTCGTGGTCGATGAATTCCAGCTTGTTCGACAGAATCCGCTTCGCCCTCATCTCATTCAGGACGCGATAGATGCTCGAGCGCGTCCGCCCGTACTGACGAGCGAGAACCTCGGCTGATACCCCCATACGCGAGCGCCGATAGATCTGAGCCTTGGCTTCATCGTCGAGCGGCGGCACGCTGTTCGGGAAGATCGCCCGATCGGGATTCTCACGATCGTAGGTCTTCAACGTCGATCGGACCGTCTCGGTAGAACGTGACATCTTGCGTGCGATCCTCCGCGCGATCTCGACCAGGCCGGCCTGTCCTGGGCGTACCAGCGCCATGCGGCGAGCGCGTCGGATAATCTCCTCACGCTCGGCCTCGGTGAGTTGCCGGAACCGCGATCCCCTCTCAACCTGCACGCGGTGGGCCGTGACGAACCGCTGCAGACTGGACTCCAGGAACCCGACCTTCGTTCGGCCGTCGATCACAAATCGACGCGCCACCAAACCCCGACGCCGCCACCGCGCCACCGTCCTTGACGAGACGTTAAAGCGGCGGCTCACCTCATCCACCGTCAAAACCGGCTCCGAAATCTGCTCGATCGCCTGCCTCGCCGTCGCCGAGAGATCCTCGACGAAGAGAGTCAGGTCGTGGCGGACATCCATCCCCTCGAGGACCAACGCCGGCCATCCATCCGGACGGAAGCCCGTGATCCGAAAGCAGACATATTCGTAAGGATACCTCTTCCCCTCGTCGATCTCCGACAAAAGGGCCTCGGCCCGGTTGATCTGCTCCAGCCTCCGATCCTTCGGCGCGTATCGCGTCTGTTGATCCTTCAACTGTTTCATCGCGGGATGACGGTACATCTTCCCCATCCTGGCCTTCCCCCGATGTCCAGGCCGCTCCCAACACCCAACCTGACTCGCCCCTCAACCACTCTCTTCAATCGGTCGCACTCCCGGCGACCTTGGCGACGAAAAACTTCGGACTGCGAGTCGATTCTAACAAGATTCCCAGCGTAGAGGGCCGCGATTTCGTTCGGCCATCCAGACGTTTTTTTTGCCCGGACCGGCCAGTCTCCCTTATTACGTCTTCCAACCACCACCAGATCGCCGAATCCCGACAGATCGTTCGATTTTCGATTCCTGACTGCGATTCATGAGATCCCCTGGGAAATCCGCAAACCTCGTTCCGCTCCCCTCGATCTCGCAAAACCCTCTCATCGGCTCGGACAGCCCTCAGATTCCGATCTTACTACGTCCAACGTCTGTTTTAAACAGACGTTTGAATCGGCCGGAGAGTTCGCGCTTCTCTTGTAGAAAATATGGATTGCAAACAAAGAATCGAACAGGGGGGACGTCAATTTGTGTCGCCCGACGACGGGCCTTTGACCGATCCTCTTGTGAATTCCATGTTTGTAGCGACCGGTTCTTGTTGGGGCACCGGGTGGAGGTCCGCGCTTTGAAGTCGCGATTTTTTTGCAGGTGATGTGCGGGGACCACGGTGGAGTGAGGGGCCGGAGGATGCGGCGCCCGCAGCCCAAATTGACGGGTCCGGGCAAGTCTCCATAATGGACGCCGCGGCCGGTTGGGATCTCGGCAAATCCGTCGCGATGGTGCAGGGAGGCGTGGATGGTCGGTCTCGAAGCGGGACGATCGGGAAGGGAGTCGCGGACGCGAGGGCGGGGTCCCTGGGCCTGGGCGGTCCTTGTACCGGCGATCGCCGCGGGGGCGACGTGGGCGGTGGCGGCCGAGGGACCGTCGGCGGTGGTCCTCAGGGAAACCTTCGATCGTGGGTCCGCGGCGCAGGTCCGAATCGAACTGAGCGCCGATGGGCTGTTCCGGCCGGGCCTGCCGCGAAACGAGATGAAGGAAGGGGCGAAAATGCCCCGGCCGCTCGCCATCAAGGTCCGGACCCGATTGATCTTCTACGAACGGGTCCTCGACCTTTTTGACGACCCGGCGGCGATCAAAATCGGTGGAAGCCCGGCCGTCGCCAGTGCTGGTGTCGCTCCGGGCCCGACTCCCCCGCGGGGACGACCGAGGAAGTCGGTCCGGCACGTCGTCCAGGCCGCGGCGGCGATCAGTGGCGAGGTCCGGTCGCATACCGCACAGCTTCGCCCCGATATTCCCCTGCTGGTCGCGGAGCGTCGCCGGGGGGACGCGACGGCGACGGTGGTTTGCCCCGCCGGGCCGCTCGAGCGTTCCGAGCTGGAGCTGGTGGAGGTCGAGGGCGATCCGCTGATCCTCTCGGAGATCCTGCCCGATGGCCCGGTCGCCCCCGGGCAGAGCTGGCCGGTGGGCAAGGCGGCCGTCCTCGGGATCAGCGGCTACGACACGATCACGCGGAATGCCCTC
>DAHZZC010000396.1 GCA_027435495.1 Planctomycetales bacterium | reverse complement strand
GCGGAGCGGGATCGGCGAGCCGCCGCCGCTCCGACTGAGGATCGTGTCGATGAACGGCATCTGGGTGACCGAACCACTGACGGTCAGGGGACGGGTGTTGACCATCACGCCGTAGCCGAGCGCGGTCAGGTCGATGCTGATGTAGAGTGTGAAGTTCGCGGTGTCACCGGTCGTCTCGCCCGAGCTGCTCGGGCCGATCGTGCCGGTGGAGGGGAAGAGTCCCAGAGTCACGGTGACCGGGCCGAGGACCGTGGAGGGCCCGCCTTCCGTGGATTGCGAGACAGCCAGCCCGCTGAGCTGCAGGGTGTTGACCTGAGCCGGCAGGAGTCCGCCCGTCCCAATCACGTCGTGGAAGACGTTCATGTCGCCGACGACCGAGATCCGGATCGGCTGATTGGTTGTGCTTCCCGAGCTACCCGAACTGCCGCTGCTCTCCGAGCTACCAGAGCCGGCGTGTCCGCCGCCGCCGCCGCCCTGGAGGAGGGTGAACTGTCCCAGGGTGAAGAGGGAGTCGGTGCCGGAAGGCAGGGTATTGAGCCATCCCGGGGTGGCCGGAGTCGTGGCCGAAGGGAGCGCGCCGATCTGCTCGCCGGGCGTCACGTCGAGCGTGTAGGTCAGCGCGCCCTCCTCGGAACTGGGAGCGGTCACGATGACCGATGTTGACCCGGCCGGGAGGGTGGTCGGTGGTGTCGCGACGACCTGGTAGTGGCCGGCGACGATGTTCGCGAACTGGTAGATACCGTGCTCGGTAACCGTCGAGCCGTTGATGGTGACGTCCCGAGTGCCCGAGGTCTGCGTGGCGACGGTGAGCCCGGTGTCGAGGTTCACCAGGGAGACGGTCCAGCCGTCCTGGCCGGGCTGGCCCGGGGCCATCACGCCGGTCCCGTTGACGTCCTCGAAGGTCTGGCCGGTGATGGTGGCGAGCTGCGAGGGGGCGTAGATCGTCACCGGGATGTCCTCGACCTCGCCATTGCCATCGGGGGTCGCGGCCTGGCCCGAGGCGTTCGCCGGGCCGGTGTTCAGCGTATCACTGAGCCGGAACCGGGCGAAGGTCGCAAGCTGGCCGCTCGTGGGCAGGGTCAGCCCCGCGGGGACGACCATGTTGAGGCTCAGAGTGTGCACACCCGCGCTGATCGGATAGTTGTCGAGTGTGCCATAGGTTGGGTCGCCCGAGAGAACGATCTGGTCGGCGGCCCCATTCCCTGTCCCGAAGTTGCCAGCGCCGTTGGCGTCGAGCCAGCCGCTGAGGTAGCCCGTCGACCCGGCGGGAACGACCACCGTGATCGTCATCGGGATGGTCGCGCCCGGAGTCAAAGCCGCGCCGAAGGTCACACCGTCGTTGACGTAGGTCGGGCTGCCGTCGTTGGCGAATTCCGTGGTGCCGAGGTGCAGGTTCGGAAGAATCGTCTGCGAGGCGACGGGGTATCCCGGAGCCGTGCTCTGGTTGATCTGGCCGACGGCGAACGTGTTGACGAAGTCGTACGTCGAGGTCGAGCCGCTCGCGAGGGTGGCGATGCTGTAGCTTTCACCGTCGGTCTGAAGGCCCGGGTTGTTGGCCGGATCGAGGGTGAGCGGGGCGCCGTTGGGCTCGGTGAGGGTGTAGCTCCCTGGCCCAAGTCCGGCGAACGAGTAATGGCCGGTGCTGTCGGTGTAGACAGTGATCGGCTGGGTGGCCGTCGGGCCCTGGCCGACTGGCGGCCCGCCGGAACCGTTGCTGCTGCCGCCCTGGCCCGAGCCCTCACTCGACGGACCCGCCGTCTCGGCGGTCTGCTGGAGGATAATCGGCTGGTTGACCAGCTGCGTGGTGGTGCCGTTGGCGTTCTGGATCACGGCCTGACCCGAAATCGTCGCCTGGGCGAAGTTGGCGAAGTCGAGGCCCGGCATCGGCGAGAGCGTGCCGAAGATCAGCGTGCCCTGCGACTGATTGTTCGTATCCAGCAGCCCGATCGGCGAGGTGGTCCCGTTGTGAGCGTAGGTCCCGCCGAAGCCCGGGAACTGGGCGATCTCCCGGGCGAGGAAATTGATCGGGACCGAGGTGTGCAGGACCGTCGGCGTGCCGAAAGCGGCGGGGATCACCAGGGTCGCGTCGATGTTGAAGCTGCTGTCGACCAGCGTGTTACTGTCGCTTCGGCTGGTGATCTGCCCGGTGGACGGCGAGGTCAACGACATCGTGATCGTGCCCAGGTAACCCTGGCCGTGCTGATCCGTCGAGACCGTGCCGACCAGTTGCAGATCGGTCATGGTGGTGTTCACCGTGACATCGGTCGTCGCCGTCCCATCGCCCGAGGTCGAGGTTGTCACGATCGGCGCCTGGGTCTGAACGGTGGCCTCGCCGGAGAGGAAGACCCGGGTCGGCGCGGTGCCGTTGGGCCCAAGCTGGAACATGAAGTCGCCAGCGAGCGGGAAGCTTACCGTCTGGGGCGCGAGCGAGGCGAGCCAGTTGGCGGCCGGGGGCGCCAGGGGCGAGGCGAGCGTCCCGCCAGCCACGTCGTTTCCAGGCCCCAACTGAACCACATACGACTGGGGCGTGTGCTCGGAAGAGGGAGCCGTCTGGATCGTCCCGCTGACGGCCGGCTCGCCTACCAGATAGGTACCCGCCTGAAGATTGGTGAACTGATAGTCGCCCTGGCTATCGGTCGTCGTGCTCGGATACGTTGCAAGAGTGGCACCCGTGCCGGGGTCGATCTGAGCGAGGCTAATCGTTACTCCGGAGACGCCCGTTTCGCCAACGTCGCGAAGCGCGTTCCCGTTCAGGTCGTTGATCACCTGGCCGACGATGGAGGACAGGAGGCTTCGACACTCCAGCACCTCGAGAGGGCCCCGGTACTCGTGGCGGTTACGCCTGGCCCGGGGAGAATGACCGCAACGGCGATCTTGTAGCATGTTCATGGGTGCCGTCATCTGGGGGAAATTCATGGCGGAAGACATGGTGCTTGCTCCTTGAGTGGCCGCTCCGAGGTCGTGCTCTCAGACATCGGGCGACGGATGCGCGAAGACCTCCCGCTCGCATCGGCCGAGCGGTGGCCTGCGTCGGATCATGAACCCGCCGAACTCCCCTCAGCCTGATCCAGCGAAGAGAGAGCGCGGGAGAGGGTCTGGACTCAGAATCCCATCAATGGGATCGTCCCTTGAGAGCGGGCACCATACCCGCAAAAACACGCGGCAGCCATCGCCGCAGCCATCACGCCGTACGTCAAAAGACTGGAACGTAACAGGCGTGAGGAGAATCGGCTCTCGAAGGTAAGTAATCGTGAGAGCTGTACCATCCCTGGATCAGACCCAACTTGAGTCGTATCTGCACTTATATTAGTCCTACTCGTGGCTCTTGTAAAGAGGTCACCGCAAAAATTGCAAATTCTGATGCGACCGATCCGGTGACACTCCAGGAGGGCGCTCCTGAAAGTAGACGCAAAGCGATCCCACCCGACATTGCCTGGAGCCTGGAGGGTCGACGATCACCTTGCCACGAATCGGCGAGCTGAGTAAGACAGCAAGGCGGGCGATCGTACTCGAGGCCCTCGGCGGCGGTGCCGACCTGGAGCACTTGCTGATCGACGCAACGATCCAGAACGCAACGGCCTCGCCTCGTAGGCCGTCCGCGTATCAACGATCTCGGCCTGGAGGAGAGAGAGGGATCGATTGCGGAGGCTTCCCGGATGTCCGATTGCCGAGGCGCGTTCGATCCGGCACAATACCCATGCATCGCCGGACCGCCTCCGCTGACACCTTGTGAGATCCGAAATGCCCAGCAGTCACGACGACGTTGTCATCGGGGCCGGAATCCTCGGGCTCGCCCACGCCTATCATCTGGCGAACCGCGGACGTCGCGTGCTCGTGCTGGAGCGTGACCCAAGGGCACAGGGCGCCTCGGTCCGGAACTTCGGGATGGTCTGGCCGATCGGTCAGCCCGAGGGACCGCCACGCGACCTCGCTCGTCGAAGCGCGGCCCTCTGGAAGTCGGTCCTCGAAGCCGCTCGAATCTGGCACGATCCCTCGGGCTCGCTTCACCTCGCCCATCGCGACGACGAAGCCCGGGTCCTCCGCGAATTCGTCGAGGGCTCGGAACAAGGCCATCCTTATCGATGGCTCGATCCCGAGGAAGTCCGCAAGCTCTCGCCGAGCGTCAACCGCCGCGGCCTCCTCGGAGCCCTCTTCAGTCCGGAGGAAGTCTGCGTCGACTCCCGCGACGTCCTCGCACGGCTCCCGAGCTGGCTTGCCAGCGAACTGGGTATCCACTTCCGGTTCGATACGCCCGTCACGGCCGTCGAGCCGGGGCGCGTCATCGCTTCGGGCGACCCCATCGAGGCGGAACGGATCTGGATCTGCTCGGGCGATGAAACGCGAGTCCTCTTTCCGAAGCTCCTCCGAGCCTGCGGGATCGTCCGGTGCAAGCTCCAGATGATGCGGTCCGAGCCGATCGGCCCGCCTGGCTCGCTTGGGCCGATGCTCGCGGGAGGACTCACCCTCCGCCATTATCCCGCGTTCCAGCGATGTCCGGGACTTCCCGCGCTCTCTGCCCGGATTACCCAGGAATCGCCCTGGTTCGATCGCCATGGGATTCATGTCATGGTGAGCCAGACCCGCCTCGGCGAGCTCACCATCGGCGACTCGCACGAATACGGTGATGAGCTCGGACCCTTCGACAAAGCCGAGATCGACAATCACATCCTCGAATACCTTCGCGGGATGCTCGACATCCCAGGGCTCCGAATCGCCTCGCGATGGCACGGAACCTACGCAAAGCATCCGGAGCGGACCCATGTCGTCCTGGAGCCCCGGCCCGGAATCCGGATCGTCACTGGCGTCGGCGGTGCGGGAATGACCTTCTCGTTTGGTCTGGCCGAGGCGCTGGTCAACGAGGTCCTCAGCCCCCGATGAACCCAAACGGAGCCTTGCCGATGAACCGAATCGAGATGGTCGTCTTCGACATGGCCGGGACCACGCTTCGCGACGATCACGGCGTCAATCGCGTGATCCGACAATCTCTTGAGGCCGTCGGATTGGCGGCCGACCCGGCCGACGTCAATCGGGTCATGGGACTGCCGAAGCGCCAGGCGCTCTCGATTCTGATCGATCTCTACCGGCGGACCCACGATCTCGGGCCGAGGGTCGAGGAGATCCATGCCGATCTCGTTCAGCGCTCGGTCGCCTTCTACTCAACCGATCCCTCGATCCGAGAAGTTGAGGGGGCCTCGGACCTGTTCCAGCGCCTTCGTGCGGCGGGAATCCGCGTGGCGTTGAATACCGGTTTCGATCGTCGGATCACCGAGGCGATCCTGGATCGTCTTGGCTGGCGTGATCGCGTCGACGCGACCATTTCCAGCGACGAGGTGGAGCGCGGACGGCCCCACCCGGACATGATCCGGGCCCTGATGAAGCGCCTCGGCATTACGGAGAGCCAGAAGATCGCCAAGGTGGGCGACACACCGGCCGACCTCGGCGAAGGGCAGGCGGCCGGCTGTGGGGTGAATGTGGGCGTCTTCGGTGCCACGCATTCGAGAGCCGAACTGGAAGCCTGCCCGCACACGCATCTGATCGAGGATCTCCGCCCGCTCTCCGCGATCCTCGGGCTGGCGAATTCGTGAAATCGTGGCCGCCGG
>DAHZZC010000395.1 GCA_027435495.1 Planctomycetales bacterium | reverse complement strand
GGGCTGGGCGGCGGATGGGAATCTCGGGACTCCCGGTCATCTTTGACCTCCCGCCTGCTACGGCTGTCCTTCGGGCGCAGCAGTACAAGCAATACGTCCACCCGGTCCTTCAGGCGTACTGTGCGCGTTGTCATAATGCCGACTATCCCGGGCGATTCCAGCTCGTTCCGACGCGGACGCCCCGGCAGCGGACCCCGGATGCGCTCCGTGCGAACCTTGACGCCACGTTGCGGCTGGTTGACCCAGACAATCTCTCGCGAAGCGAGATCCTCACGACGGTTCTACTGCCTCACGGCGGTTCTGTGAACCGTCGTCCCGTCCATCTCTTCTCGGGCTCGAACGATCGGGCGTATCAGATCATCTCGACATGGGTGAACAGTCTGCACACGATAGGACGGGTGGAAGCTCGCTCGGAGCCAGGGATGCCCGATGGCGAGGCTGACGAGCCGTTTGGGGCGGGGCGACGGCGATCCGGAACGGAGTCGAATGATTCGTTCGCGCGCGGCGTGCGGCCCGAGGAGCAGGGGGCCTCTCCTGGGATGAGTCGCCCGAACGCCACCGGACAGGGTGGACCGTACTATCGATACGTCGAGGGGCAGGGGATGCAACCCGAGGATCCCAACCAGGTGGATCCCCGTGAATTCCCTCTACCCTACATGCTTGGTGGCCCGAAGCCGAAGGTTCCCGGGGTGGTGAATCCAACGAGTCCCGACCGGATGATCTCTCCGACTGTTCCCGCTCCCGACGCGAAAGCGTCGAATCCGAGAGGTCTCGGAAAGGCTCCTGCGGCCGTCGAGGATGATGTCCCGCCACTTCCCGATACGCCGCCCACTCGGGTTTCCGGGAAGGGGACGGCGAAGAAATCGAAGCCGGTGAGCATCGATCCGAAGTTGCTCCAAAAACTTCTCCAGAAAAACACGAACCGTCCGCCAGGTTCCTGACTCTCTGGGTCGAGGAAGTTGAGTGCTCTCAGGCTTTCCCCCACTCCGCTTCGAGCGGGGCGGGCCGGAAAGCCTGATTTATTTCACGGCAGGCGCAGAGAAGAAGTCCTCTTTCGGTGCGAGGCGACGGGCCCGCTCGATATCGCGGCGGGAGAGGTCCAACTGTCCGAGCGCCGCGTGGGTGAGGCCGCGGTTGTAGTAGCAGGCGGCCGTCTCAGGAGCGAGGGCCGCACAGACGTCGAACGCCCGGAGTGCCTCCTGATAAAGCCCTCGACGATACGCGCAGAGTCCCCGGGAGAACTGGGTGGCAATGTCCTGCGGGCGTAGCTCGATGGCACGGTCGAAGGCACGCCCTGCCGCCTCAAGGTCTCCATCCGCCATGAGCGAGCGGCCGAGGGCGTAGGATTCCCAGGCGGTTCGAGGGACTCGATTGCCGTTTCGGGAGGTCTCATGAACGGGAAGCCCGAGCGCTCTCTCATACGCGTGCCGTTCATGCGTCAGAACAGGACTTGACCCGAAGAGGTCCTCGGCCTGGTTGAGAATGAGGAGGGCCTCACGTCGCGCGGTGACCTGATCCTCGCTTTTGGCGAGCCGGACGTGCAGGTCGGCCAGTAGGATGCCGAGGTCGAGCACGTCGCTGAGGCGGTCCGAAGAGAGTGCGCCTCCAGGCCCTTCGAGACGTCGGATGACGTCGAGGCGGGAATCCCAGGTTGTCTGAAGGCGACGCTCGAGAGACTGAAGGGTCGGACCCGGCTCGATCGGGGCCCCGTAGAGAAGCCGCAATTGGCTAACCGCTGCGTGCAATTCACCAGCGAGTTTTCCTCGTCGGGCCCTGGAGAGCTGGGTTCTCAGGTCTCGGCGGAGAGCTTCGAGGCGGTCGGAATGCAGACCGTTACCGAGGAGCCAGATGCTCCCGAGCGCGGAGAGGCCCTGCCTCACCTCGATGGTCGCAGACGCCAGGTCGCCTCGGTCGATATGTCGGCGGCCCTCGGCCAGCATGGTTTCGGCCTGCCGGAGTCGACGCCCTTCATCGACGACGACCAGGACGCCACCAACGACGAGCGTCGCGGCCAGGGCAATCGCCGTGCGCACCAGCCGCAAGGAAAGGCCCGGATGGCGTCGGCACCACTTCCGGCCGCGCTCGATCAGGCTCCGGTTCCGGACGCCTCGGAGCGGGAGGTCGGTCATGTGGCGGCGGAGGTCCTCGGCAAGCTGGCCGGGGTTGGGGTAGCGACCGCTCGGATCGTCGGCGAGGCACCGGGCGAGGATGTCTCCCAGCCCGACCGGGACACTGGCGGGTCGTCGGAACTGGATCCGCGCGACTGGGTAGGGGCCCTTTGCCGTCACACCCCCGACCATCTGGTAGAGCACGAGTCCGAGCGCGTAGAGGTCGGATCGGCCATCCACCGCAACACTGATCGGCCGGCCCTCCTGGATCTCAGCCATGGCGAGGCGATGTTCGGGGGCCATGTAATGGGGTGTCCCGCCCAGCCATCGGCGGCCGGTTTCCGTGGGAGTGATCGGTGGCTGCGCCAGGTGGAAGTCGAGAAGCATCGGGGTGGCGTCGGCCGCGAGCAGGATGTTTGACGGCTTCAGGTCCAGGTGGACGAGGCCGCGTCGATGCGCAAAATCCAGTGCGTCGGCCAGGCAAGCCCCAATCCAGCAGACGGCCTGCTGGTAAGACGCGCGGGCCAGGAACGCCCGCGCCGGCCTCTGGTCCGTGTTCCCGATCGGCGACTCCGCCCGAGAAGAGTCGATCGCATCCAGGATGTGCCGACCCGTCCGGCGTGGGATCGGGATTCCTTCCAGCTCGGCCAGTATTCGCGAAAGCGGTATCCCACCGAGATAAGGCATGCAGAGCAAACGCAGATCGAGCGACTCGACATCCTGAACACAGTAAAGAGGAACGATGTTCGGGTGCTGCAACCGTGCCAGGGAGAGATGTTCTCCCCCGTCGCGCGGGGTCAGTTTCACCACGACCGTTCGATGAGCCAGGTTTGGCTGATCGGCGAGAAAGACAGCGCCCCGAACGCCCCGTCCCAACGCGGCGAGCAGCCGGAATTCGCCGATCGTCTCCCCAGGACCCGGGAAGACATGGGGCCCTCGCTCGCGAGAGTTGGGCAGAGAGTCCTGCGTCCTGCGATCGAGCGAGGGGTCGAAGGAGACCGACCCGGTAAACCGTGGCGCCTCGAATTGCGAGAAGAGGATTTGCCCGGGCCCATCGGGATCGAAGCCCGTTGCCTCGAACCGCGAAGTCGAGTTCTCGGAATCCGACGAGAGGTCGGCCCCGATCGACCCATCGCCCGCCGACGGATGGCCGTCGACGGGCGGGATCACCACAGAAGAATCAGGCATGTCGAGACTGGATCGCCTCGACACGTCGAACCCACCGCCATCGGAGACCGATCGCGGCGAGGGGCCGACTGCGAGCGTGCTTTGTGTCCTCGCATCCGTTTCCATCGGTGCTAGACCCTTGTGAGCGGCTCGGGAAACAGGAGCGATGGCATCTCGCCGATCGCTGGAGAGAACGGATCGAGCCGCTCCTTCCGGCCCAAGAAACCAGCCAGAGCGCCGGCCGCGGAACCGACGACCGCCCCGGCCAGCCAGGGCCATGTGCCGTCGCTCATGAGCATCTCGGTGAGCGACTGGCTCATGGCGTCAATCCGCCCCAGGCAATGATCCAGCGCCGTATCGAGCCCATTGAGGTCGACCGGCAGAGAGTCGACCAGCGAGGCGACGGCCTCGGCCATCCCTGATTCGGCGAAGTTTGTCGAGTCTTCGCTCGTGACGGCTGAGTCCCCCATTGCGACCATCGATTCTTCCTCAGCAAGGGCCTGACCGGAATGGCGAGGCCGGCTTCCCTGGGCACCGCTCGAAATCGTGCCGCTGGCCGAAGTCACTCCCTGTGGAAGAAGCCCCCTCGCTGGAATCAGGGAAATCGGGGCCATCGCCTGGGCCAGCCCTGGCCCGACGACGCCATTCGACACCGGCGCAGCCGACGGCGCGCTCGGCGCCGAGGTCCCCGAAGCCGAGGGCCCCGACGACGAGTTACTCGCGATCGACTGCGGGCCCATCGCCGATGTGGCCGAGATCTCGACGGTTGAAGCCGTGTCAATGGCAGGACCCTGGACCATGCCCGAGGCCGTCGCCGATGGAACCGCCGCGACGTTGAAGACCGAACCTGGCGCGCTCCCAGAAACGATGGGACCCTCCGGCGCGGCCGGCGTGGTCACCCCGCCTCCCAGGGAGGTGCTGGCGCTCGAAGCCGGAGTGGAATTATTGCCCTGATTGGGCCGGCCACCCGGTGAGCTGGCAGGGCTCCCGCCGTCCGTTGAGGATTCCAGAGGGCTCGAAGCGCTGCCGCTTGAGTTCGAACCGGCGCTCATCGAGTCAGTCACCGCCATCGAAGGG
>DAHZZC010000394.1 GCA_027435495.1 Planctomycetales bacterium | reverse complement strand
CTGGACGTCGGCCGCGTAGACGATCCCCTTCGGTCCGACCCGACGTGCGAGGCGAATGCTGTGATAGCCGGCCCCCGCACCGACGTCGGCGACCGTGCCCCCGCGCGGGATCTTCAGGGCGTCGAGCATTGCCTCGGGCTGTTCTTCCTGGATGCGGGTCTCGCGGAAGAGCCACTCGGCGCCCTGCCACGACATCACGTCGGCGATCGGTCGGCCCATGTAGAAGCCGGGTGCCTCGTCGCGACGAACGCGGCGCCTGGTTTTGGGGCGCGCCTTCCGGGCGGGAGTTTTCGCTGGGGCCTCCTGCCTCGCCGAGGGCTTCGAGACGCCCGTCTCGGATTTCGGGGCCGGCTCCTGCGCAGGGAGAACCCCGATCGCCCCACAGAAAAGCCCAGCCGCGACGATCCCGGTCGCGAGCAATCGCCATTGCCGAGGGTGCTCGATCATGCAGTGCCTCCCGCCGTCAGTTTCAGTCGAAGAAGCGATACTTCACAATGCACCAAAGCGCCTGGAAGCCGTCCTTGATGCCGATGTGCTTCCCCTCGGCGTAGGTCCGACCGTGGTACGAAACGGGAAGTTCGTAGATCCGGCACTTGCGGCCCGGCTCGCCGTCCCGGGGCGGGAAGTGGAACCGCGCCACCTTCGCGGTGACCTCGGGCTCGAAGCCGAATCGGTCGCTCTTCAGATCGATCGCCTGGATGACCTCGCGGCGGAAGACCTTGTAGCAGACCTCCATGTCGGTGAGATTCAGATTGGTGAAACAGTTCGAGAGGAGCGTCAGGAACTTGTTCGCCAGCGAATGCCAGAAGTAGAGGACGCGGTGAGTCTCGCCGATGAACCGCGAACCGTAAACGACATCGGCGAGGTCCTCGACGATCGGCTGGATCAGCCTGGGGAACTCAGCCGGGTCGTATTCGAGGTCGGCGTCCTGGACGATGATGACCTGACCGGTGGCCACGCGGAACCCGGTGCGCAGGGCGGCGCCCTTACCCTGGTTACGCTCGTGGAAAACAACCTTCAGGTCGAGGTCACGCTCGGCCAGTTCGCGAAGAATGTCGCGGGTGCCGTCCTTCGAGCAATCATCGACGACGATGATTTCCTTGCGGATCGGAACCTCGCGGACGCGTCGGAGAATCTCGTGAATGGTCTTCCGCTCGTTGTAGCAGGGGATCACCACCGAGAGGACCAGGTCCTCGGGGACCCGGAAGATCCCGAGCTTCCGGCAGAAGGCCTCGCCGAGGTTCTCGATCAGCCACTCCCAGCGCTCGGCGTCGCTGGCGAAGCCGCCGATCGGCGGCTTGATCTCGGACCCGGCGGCCTCCGCACCGTCGGCACGGTCGTTGACAGGCCAGGGCGCGGGTGACGGCGAGACCGCAGCGGTTGCGGACGGCGGACGAACCTCCATGGCGAGCAAACCCTCCCAACGACGATCCGACCGGTTCTCCGGGGCCGAATCCCGGCGGGGGCCGGAGCCCTGGTCCAGGCAGTCCGGCTGCGACGATCGAATCAAGGATGCCGCGTCCAGGATAAGCGACGATCAGAGCCAGGGGAAGGCGGAACGGTGCCGATCGAAATGGCAAGGGCCGCCCCCATTGGGAACGGCCCTCTCTTTCCGACGAAATCTGAGTCCAGGCGCCGCGCCCGCTCAGGTGGTCGGCGGGTTGGTCCGGCCCGGCGTCCCCTGGGCACCCCCAGGACTGCCAGTACCCGCCGGAGCCGGCGGCGCGGGCGGCGTCGCGACCTCCGGGGACGGGCTGGTCGCCCTCGGCGTCGCCGGAGTCGGCGCCACAGGCGTCGTCACCTCGGAAGGCACCGGCGGCGCTACCACCGCGCCGGTCGTCCCCATCGTACCCGCTGACCCGTAGGTCGACGTCGTGCCGCCCCACTGCTTCGAAGGCACCGTCAGCGTGGTCATCGACTGGCTCGAGACCACCGGCGCATAGTTCATCCCCACCGCCGAGCCAAAGACCGGCGGTGCATACGCCGAGGCGTAGCACGACGGAAGCATCGCCTGGGAGCCACACGTCGACGCGTAGCAGCAATTCCGGCGGTGTCCGTGCTTCCGACCGCAGCCGCCACACCGGTTGGCGTGGTGCTTGCCGCCGTAGCAACCGCTGTAGCAACCGCCATAGCACCCGCCGCCGGACAGGCCGTAGCCCATCCCGTAGCCAGCGCCGTAGCAACCACTGTAGCAGCCGCCGTAACCGCCCGCGTAGCAACCGCCATAGCAGCCGCTATAGCAGCCGCCGTAGCAGCCCGCGTAGCAGGACGGCATGACCGGTCCCGGATAGCAATCCGCATAGCACCCTGAGCCCAACCCAAAACAGCTCGAATAGGTCGGAGGGCCATAGGCGATGTCACAACCCTTGTTGTGACAGCCCATGCCACTCAGCGCGACCAGCATCAACAACGTCCCCTGCATAGCTTCCCTCCCGGTTGCCCTTCGAAGGAGTGTCCACCGACTGAGCCGCGACCGGCACCCTCACGGACCCTGGTGCAACCTCAGATTGGGGCTGGGCCTCCCACGAGCAAGCGACGACCCCCTGGCCACGCGGATGCTCTTGCCCATCCAGTCGCCCAAAAACATACCCTTCTCTCAGACGACCCAGATTCTAATACCCATCCTACCCCACGTTCAACTCGAAGGCGTCAAAATAGCGGAAAAGTAGGAACTGGGAGTTCTGGGAGTAAAGAGCGTATCGATCGGATCGGGCAGATCGCGTGCCATTCCTGGTCCCTGGCGATTCCGGCGGGTATTTTTAATAGGAAAGATGAGACAGCCGACGGAGCAGGAGAACTACATGCGGAAGCACGCAAAGGCAGAGGTGTCGGCGTCGGCGGAGGCCAACGCCGGGGATTCGGCGGGGTCCGGCGCGGCTGTTGCACCGGGGGGATGGCCGAAAGCGGCGCGTCGGCTGGTGACGGCCGTCCTGCTCTTCCACCTGGCGGCTCTGGTGGCCGGGGCGGTGGGCGTCCCGCCATCGTCGCCGCTGGAGCGAGCGATCGCCGATCGGTTCTCGACGTATTTCGACCTGGTGGACCTCGGCTATTCGTACCGGTTCTATGCCGAGCCGCCGCCGACTCCGGTGGTTACCGCGACGATCCACCGCGCCGATGGACGTCCCGACGAATCCCTCCGCCTCCCCGGGCGTGAGGTATCGGGCCCCCGGATGCGGCATCAGAGGCAGCTCGCGCTGGCAAACGCGCTGGCGGCCGACGTTCAGGAGGCCCGGCAGCGGACCGGCGGCCCCAGCCAGAGCCGCCTGGCGCGGGCCTATGCCCGGCACCTCTGCCAGACCCGGCCCGGATGCCGGAGTGTCACGATCCATCTGGAGCAGCACCTCATCCCCGACCCCGCCGAGGTCCGCCGCGCTCTCGATTCCCCGACCGGGACGTTTGACCTCTTCGGCGACCGGATGTTCACGACTCCCCAATGGATCGGAGATTTCTCGTGCGACGACTTCTGATCGAGATCCGCGATTACTTCATCCGGCTCTCGGGGGCGATCCGGCACGGGTGGGACACCTTCTTCTTCACGCCGGCCGACCCGACGACGCTGGGCCTGATCCGAATCGCGACGGGACTGCTCGCCTTCTGGAGCCTCTTCGTCTTCGGGCTCGATCTGCCCGACTACTTCGCCTCGACGGGGTGGGCCGACCCGACCGCGATTCGGATGGCGCAGCAGGGTTGGCAGTGGTCGTTCTGGTTTTTGGTCCCGGATGGTGCCCTTCGTGCCGTCTGGATTGGGTGCCTGGTCGTACTCGCGATGTTTTCGATCGGCCTTTTCAGCCGGACGACCGCCGTACTCTCCTGGGTGATCGTGGTGTCGACCGTACGAAGGGTCCCGATCGCGCTCTACGGTTTCGACCAGGCCCTTTCGCCCCTGGCTCTCTACCTGGCCGTCACCGGAGCCGCCGGACAGTCGGTCTCACTCGACCGGTTCCTCCGGCGATGGCGGCAGGCCCGAGCGTCGGCAGCCCGGCCGATGCCCGCCTCGGCGACACCCGAAGGCGCCTCGCGCCGGGTCTTGCCGACGGAGCCCGCGGTCCCCTTGCCGACGGTCGGTGCGAACCTGGCCCTCCGGTTGATCCAGTTGCATCTGGTGGTGATTTACGCCTCGGCCGGGCTTGGCAAGCTGCAAGGCCCCTCGTGGTGGAACGGGATGGCGCTCTGGGGAACAATGACCGCCGGTGAGTTCGTGGTCCTCGACTTCACGCCCATGGCCCGATGGCCCATGCTCATCAACTTCCTGACTCATGCGAGCCTGGCAATCGAGCTGCTTTACCCGGCTCTGATCTGGGTCCCGATCGCCCGGCCCTTGATGCTGGTGTCCATCATCGGATTGCACGCCGGGATCGGTCTTATGAGCCCGGGGCTGGCCGAGTTCTCGGCGATGATGATCGCGGCCAACCTGGCCTTCGTGCCCGGGGGATGGCTGCGGAGGCTTGTCTCGGATCCCGACCGTCCGCCGCTGAAGGTCCTGTTCGACGGAGCCTGCCCGCGATGCCGGGCGACGATGGCGATGGTGATGGCAAGCGAGCCCGGCGGGGCGGTCGAGCCGATCGACCTGACAGCCGTCGACGTCCGGGCGATCCATCCTTCGCTGACGGCCGACGCCTGCCTTCAGGCGATGCACGCAGTCAACGGCCGAGGCCGGGTCTCGGCCGGGTTCGACGCGGTCCGGGCGATCGGGGCGAGACTGCCCCTGTTCTGGATGCCGACGGCAGTTGGATCGTTACCGGGGGTCGCCTCGGCTGGACGATCCGTCTACAATCGAATAGCGGCCAGCCGGCCGCGCGATCGCCCTTGCACCGATCAGGCTTGCGGGATTCATCCCGCGCCCCGATCTGGACCCCGCTCTCGGCGGGGCCGTTCCACGAATCATCACGAGGCGGAGCCGTCCCCCGCGGATACCCGGGAGGTACCACGTCCATGAACCACGCGACGGATCCCCTGTATCGACCCCGCCCGTCGAACGACGACCACGATCAGGACGACGTCCGCGAACCGGTCGCCGCGGGCCGGATGTACCTGGCCGAGCCCGGCTGGCGGATCGGAGTGAAGTCGGGCAGCGACCGCGAATTTTGTTACATGGTCGCCCCCGGGCAGGATTTTTACCATCGCCTCCACGACGGCGAGGTCTTCCTCCATCGCCACGACGAGAAACTCTGCCTGGCCTGCGCCTCAAGGCGGGGCCTGCTGGTCGGCGAGCCGAGACGGCTCCGCGACCTGCCAATGGCCCCCCCGCGCGAGACCGAGGGACTCTCCTTCGAGGTCGGCTGGTACGACGTCAAGCGGTCATGAGGTCAAGCTCCTGCGGCGGACGGGCCGGCCCCGATCGCGTTCGGCCGATCATTCCGGGCGACGCCTGAGGCGCGCATCAAGGAACCGCCATCGATCAGTGGCGGACATGCAGCAGCCGACGGGCCCGATCGCGAAGCGACGACCAGGGAGGCGGTAGCGGAACCGGCTCGTCCACCGGTTCGTCATCGAGCGGTTCCGGCCGGCCGGTCGCGTCCACCTGAACAAATTGCATGAGACCGTCCATCCAGGCCGGCGACCCTTCATCGAGCGACGAGCCGTAGAGAGCCACGACGATCTGGGCCCGGGCCCGGTGGATCTCCACACCCCGAATCTGCACGACCCGCCCAACCGGGACCGGCTCATAACATCGGAGGTCGAGAACCCGCTTGAGCACCAGGTTGGCGTTGAGTCCGGCGGCCCGAAAGGCGGTCGCGTAGGCAGCTTCCAGCGAGAGGGAGAGCAGCACTCCCGCGTAGAGCGTCCCGTGATGATTGGCGTCGCGCGGCAGAATCAGCCGGTGCGTCCGCGTCTCGTCCACATCGGGAATCGAATCGGCCATACGCGTCGAGCTCGACTGGGCCGGAAGGACGGGGGAGCGATCATCGCGCGCCTCTCGCGGAAGCTTAACACGGGGATCGTCGGCCGGCAACCGGACCCGACTCACACTACCCCAATCACGAAAAAAGCCCTCGAACCACAGGATTCGAGGGCTTTCATCGATAGTTGCGCCGGTAGGAATCGAACCTACGACCTCCAGGTTATGAGCCTGGCGAGCTAGCCGCTGCTCCACGGCGCACTGGAAATATACCACCGACCCCCCTCCGAGGAAAGCCCCCTCCGACAAAAAGTTCCGGCCCGGCGTCTCCACCCGGATCCTCGTCCCCTCAGATCCCAGAATCGAGCCCTCTATGGCCGGTTCGGGATCGGTTCTTAATTTGTTAAACGGCTCTCAGCGGATGTTCGGGTGTCGTTCGTCAGGGAGGCCCGCCGGGGCCAGGCCGCTTCATGCAAGCCTCTGGCCAGCAAAAGTTTGGAGAAAATGATCCGTTTCAGCGATTGGGTGATTGTCAATAACGAAATGATCGCAGAGAATGTGCATGATTGCCCGAAAGAGCCGTACCCACGGGTGGGTGCGCGTGGCCATGCCGTAGAGGAATCGCCGCACGCTGGGATTATCGAAGCAGGATGGGATGGAGCCGGTCGCCCCGCGAATCGGGAGAGGGTTGGCCGCGGACCGAACCAGACGCCTTCGAGTCGAACACCGATCCTCGCCGATCCTGAAGGGGATCCCGCCCATGCCCATGTCAGGGAATCCACGGCCGACGCCGCTTCCTGGTCGCGACCGAGGCAAGACCGCGCGGGACCATCCTGGAATCGCAAGGAGGTCTCCAGTGCATTCTTCCATGACCGATTTCCTGGAGCATCTGCGAACCGAACGGCGATCGTCGCCACACACGCTTCGATGCTATGAGGACGACCTGACTCAGTACGGGGCGTTCCTGGCGGAGACGTTCGGGGAAGGCGAGGACCCCTCGGCTTCGGGGCCCTCACGGCTTCGAAGATATTCGGCCTGGCTGGCGAGTCGAGGGTATGCACCGAGCACGATTGCGCGTCGCCTCGCAAGCTTGCGATCGTATTTTCGCTTCTTGAGACGGCGGGGCGTGGTCGCGTCGGATCCGGCGGCCGGGCTCAGGAACCCGAAGCAGGCCAGGCGGTTACCGCGGCTCCTCCGGGTCGACGAGGTGATCCGGCTCCTGGACACCGTGCCGGTCGACGCCGCGGCCGGGGTACGGGACCGGGCCATGCTGGAGACGCTCTACGGCGGCGGCCTCCGGGTCAGCGAGCTGGTCGGGCTCGACCTGGCTGACCTCGACATGGAGAGCGAACTGGTCCGGGTTCGGGGTAAGGGCCGTCGCGAGCGCCTCTGCCCCATCGGCGAAATGGCAAACGCATGGATTCGACGATGGATTCCCCTCCGCGAACCGAAGGCACCGCGGGAGCCGGCGCTTTTCCTCAACCAGCGGGGAACGCGGCTGACGGCCCGGAGTGTCGGCCGGCTCCTGGAGCAGCACCTGGCCCGTGCCGGGCTCACGGATGCGGCCAGCCCGCACACCTTGCGTCACAGCTTCGCCACTCACCTGCTCGACAGCGGCGCCGACCTCCGGAGTGTCCAGGAACTGCTGGGACACCGCAAGTTGACGACAACCCAGATCTACACCCACGTCACACAGGACCGAATTCTCGATATTTATCATGAGGCCCATCCAAGAGCCTGAGGCGAAGTCGACGGGCGCGAGGCCGTGGCCCGCCTCGGATTCGATGGGTCGGCAGAACCGTTCCGTTCCAAAGGACTTCTTCCTACCGTCCCGGCGCAGGGACCGTCTCGTTCGCGGGCTCCGGATAATCGCGGGGATTCCCTCGGCTTCTCGTTAGAGCTCATACCGACATCGATCTGATCGGGCTTCGGAGCGGCCCGTAACGTGACCTCCCGGCACCTCGAAGGAAGCCGCAAACCTCACCATGTTCTTTGACGACGTTGCTTTTGTGACATACACGTTTCAACAGGACGACATCGACAGCCCGCACGCCACGCGACCCGCGACGAGGGGGTTGTGGGCCCGGCGGGATCCAGGGGCCGGTCGGGCGATCGCAGCGCGATCGCTTGCCGGCGGGGCCGTGACGGGTTCGTCGCCGCGCCTTTCAGGCGCCCCGTCTCGACGTCGCCCCTCCACTCCTTTCAGGGAGGACGGACCGGCTTCGTGCCGAGGCACGGGCATTTGTCGCGAGACCGACTTCCATGCATAAGCTGCGCATCCTGATCCTGTACCCCGACCCGGCGGGACTCGCCCTGTTGACCTCGATGTTGAAGTCGCTTGGCTACGTCATCGAGGAAGCAAACAATGATCGAATGGCCGTCCGTCTGATGGATCGGGATCAAATTGACCTGGTACTCGCCGGGGTCGACCCCGCTGAGGGCGACGCCCTGGAGCTGCTAACCTACGTCCGACGCAAGCACCGAGAAGTTCCCGTCGTCCTGCTCTTTCCCCGACTGCACCCCGAGCGGGCCAAGGAGGCCCTCCGCCTCGGCGCCATGGCCGTCCTGAAGTATCCCGTACCGGCCGCGGAACTCCGGGCCGCGGTCCTTCAGGCTCTCGAACGTTGCGAGGCCCAGGCTGGCGATTCGACCGGAACGCCCGGGTCGCCTTCCCCCTCGACAGCCTCAACCGGCTCGCTCTCGACGTCCCCCTCCCCGCTTGCCGTTCCGATGTCGATGAACGCAACCGCCACCGGGGCCATGACCGGTCGAAACACCAGCCTGATGGGGATGACAGCCCCCGGCATGGCTCCGTCCGTCTCTTTCCCTGTCGGCGGCTCGCGGTCAGGCGGCACGATCGAGGTCGTCCCAACCGTCGCGGGGATGGTCGGACCCTCGGGTGGCTCCCTGGCCATCTCGGCCCCCGCGTCGGCTCCGATCAACGGGCCCCGGCTCGACGTCCTGGTCCGTGAACTCGGCCTGCTCGGCAACGACCCCGCCTGGAGACAGGTCATCGAGCTGGCCGCCACCATCGCCTCGACGCGTTCCCCCATCCTCATCGCAGGCGAACCGGGCACGGGCAAGAGCCAGCTTGCCCGACTGATCCATGCGATGACCCACCCAGGTGATCGACCCTTCATCACCTGCGAGGCCGCGGCCCTTGCCGATGAGCTCTCCCCACCCGAACCCGACGACGAGAACGACCACGACCACGACCACGACCATGACGACGACGAGGCTGACGACGACGACCCAACCGGGACCGAGCCGCCACCATCCGCTCATTCCTCTACGGCTGCCGACTCGGCCCTCCTCTGGGCGGGACGGGTCAACCTGGCCAGGGGTGGAAGCCTCTTCATCCACGATGTCGCGGACCTTCCCATCCCGCTTCAGCTCCTGCTCCTGCGCGACCTCCAGTTCCGCGACTACGGCGCCGTCTCCGGTTATCCGCCGCCCGGCGGCGATGTCCGATTCATCATGGCTTCCTCCGAGAACATGGCCGGACTCATCGAGCAGGGGCGGTTCCGGCAAGAGCTCTTCCACCGGATCAGTGTCGTCGTCCTGACCCCGCCACCCCTCCGGCATCGAGGGACCGACATCGAGCTGCTCGCCGAGGCTTTCCGCGAGCGCTACGCTCAGGAGTTCCGCAAGAACGTCTCCGGCTTCAACCGAGACGCCCTCGAAATCCTCCAGCGCCACGACTGGCCGGGCAACGTCCGCGAGCTTGAGGCCGCCATCCAGCGTGCCGTCGCCCTCTGCTCCGGTCCGAGGATCTCCTCGCACCACCTGGCGCCGATCCTCAACCACCACCGCCAGGCCCGCGCCGCCGGCACCTCGCGACCCCATCTCCCGATGGGCATCCGACCGCTCAAGGAAGCCCTCGAAGACCCCGAAAAACGGATCATCATCCAGGCGCTCCAGGCTTTTAACTGGAACCGCCAGGAGACCGCCCGCGTCCTCGACATCAACCGGACCACCCTCTACAAGAAGATGAAGAAGTACGGCCTGCTCATCGACGAGCCGATGTGGGTGGAGTGAGTTTTCGGTTTTCCGCCAGGAGAATGACAGGCCGTTCAGGCCGGCCTCCGCGGGACGAAGGTTCCTTCGCCGGAAAGCCTCCGAAATGCCAGTCACCCGGTGTTCGGCCAGGACCAAAGGCGAGGGACCGGGGCACCCTCACCGGCCGGCGCCTCGGTCCCGAACGGAAAACCGAAAACGGAAAACGCGTCCTACTGCTTGATGATATCCCGAACCGTCCCACCGGCGGGGATCATGGGAAGGACGTGTTCCTGGTAGGGCACCAGGACATCCAGGACATACGGTCCGGGGTGGGCGATCATTTCCTTGAGGGCGTCCTCGACCTCGGCCTTGTCGCGGACCTGGCGGGCGGTGACACCGAAGCCCCGCGCGATCTGGACGAAGTCGGGGTAGGTGGTCTCAGGTAGCGCCCCTTCGCCCTGGCCGATGGCCTCGGGGTGGTCGATCGGACCAAGGTAGGTGTGGGCGCGGTTGCCCGCGTGGAACCGGTCTTCCCACTGGACGACCATGCCGAGGTGTTGATTGTTCAGCACGATCATCTTGACCGGGAGATTCTCGCAGTAGAGCGTCGCCAGTTCCTGGATGTTCATGACGAAGCTGCCGTCGCCGTCGATATCGACCACCAGCTTGTCGGGGAAGGCGGCCTGGGCGCCCATCGCGGCGGGAAGGCCGTAGCCCATCGAGCCGAGTCCGCCCGAGGAGATCCAGGTCCGCGGGTGCTTGAACCGCGTCCACTGCGCGGCCCACATCTGATGCTGGCCGACCCCGGTGGTCATGATGAACTCGCCGCCGGTCAGTTCCGAGAACTTCTCGATGACATACTGCGGCAGGATCAGATCGTCGCGACGGTCATACGTCATCGGCTCGGTGGCACGCCACTCGTCGACCTGCTTGTGCCACTCGCGCCAGTCGCCGGCGACAACCTTCGGATTGATCGCCTCGAGGAACGACCGGACGTCGGTATGCACCGGGATGTGGGCGAACTTGTTCTTGTTGATCTCGGAGGCGTCGATATCCACGTGGACGATCCGGCCGTGCTTGGCGAACTCGCTGAGCTTGCCGGTGACCCGGTCGTCAAACCGAACACCGAAGGCGAGCAGGAGGTCGGCCTCGTTGACGGCGTAGTTCGCGTAGACGGTCCCGTGCATCCCCAGCATGTTGAGCGAGAGGTAATGGTCGCTGGGGAGGGCGCCCAGGCCGTGGACGGTCATGGCGACGGGGATGCCGGTCTTCGCGGCGAACTCGCGGAGCGCCTCGGCGCCGTCGGAGGCGATCACGCCGCCGCCGCAATAGATGATCGGCTTCCGGCTGGCATTGATCGCCGCCAGCACCTCATCGACCTTGCGGCGGTCGGGCGGCGCGGGGAGGCGATAGCCGGGAAGGTCCATCGCGACGTCGTAATCGGGGTCGGCGACGATCGTATTTTGCACGTCCTTGGGGATATCGATCAGAACCGGTCCGGGCCGGCCGGTGCTCGCCAGATGGAACGCCTCCTTGACGACCCGGGCGAGGTCCCTCGCGTGCGAGACCAGATAATGATGCTTGGTGATCGCCCGGGAGACCTCGACCATCGGGGTCTCCTGGAAGGCGTCGGTGCCGATCACGTGGGTCGGCACCTGACCGGTGATCGCCACCAGCGGAACGGAGTCGAGCTTGGCGTCGGCCAGGCCGGTCACCAGGTTGAGCGCACCCGGGCCGGAAGTCGCCATCACCACGCCCGGCTTCCCGGTGGCCCGGGCGTAGCCCTCGGCAGCGAAGATGCCCCCCTGCTCGTGGCGCGGGAGGATCGTCCGGATCCGGTCGCGATACCGGGTCAGCGCCTGGTGCATCGGCATGCTGGCGCCGCCGGGGTAGGCGAAAACAACCTCGACCCCGTGCCGGGCCAGCGACTCGACCAGCACGTCGGCCCCGGTGGTCGGTTGGGGAGCGGTTCTCGTCGACGTCCGACGGTCATCGATGGCGGCCACGGCTGATCCTCTCTCGTACTCGACTCTTCACTTCTCGACGCATCCGGCCCGATCCCGCGAAAACGCTTCGGAGACAGGACGGGCGACATCCTCTCGTATCGGTCACCGATCCGTAGGTGATTGTACCGGCTCGGTCCATTGATCCACAATCCGACGCGGCGACTCACCCGCGGGTTCGCCGATTCCTCGCTCCCCTCAGCTCGACATCGGCTCCTTGACCGACCGGAGAAAGTGCGGCCCCTTCCCCTGCGCCTTGAGCTTCGCGACCAGCGCCTCGGCCTCAGCCTTATCGGGATAATCAAACGAGGCGACCGTCCGGCCGCCGACATCACAGACTGCCCAGACCACCCGCATCCGCGCCGTCGGCGCGGGTTTGGGCCGACGCTCCGACTCCGACCGGGGCCGCGTCGATCGCGAAGTCGTCTCTGGATCCTTGATCCCCATCGCTTCGGCCGCCTCGGCCGCAGCCCGCAGCTCCCTGCGATTCAAGGGGCGTCTTGCCATGAGTTTGTTCCTGGTAATTAGGAATTTGTCCCTGGTCATTCGCCGGGAAGTGCGCCCCGGTGCGAGCCGAAGCCGCAGTCGCCCCCCGGTACCAATCACGAATGACCAGTCACTCCCTTACGATACAGGATAGCCTGGTCGAACGGGGCAAATCCGATGGAACTATAAAGCGCCAGGGCGGGCTGGTTTTCGGCGGAGGTCTGAACTTCCACGCGATGGACGAGGTTCGTTCGGGCGCGCCGGAGGATCTCGCCGATGAGGAAGCGGGCGTAGCCCTTGCGGCGATGTGCCTCGGGGACCTGCACGTCGATCAGTCCCGACCGGATCAGGCCGTCCTCGCGACCGAACCATCGCATTTCCCAGACCGAGGCGCGGGCCAGAAGGTCGCCGCTGGTTCGGGCGACGAGGCGGGCGTCGGTGAGGGGGAATTCGCCGATGGCGAGGTTCTGCCACCAGTGGGACGGCATGGCATCCTCGACGAATTCGGCCTGGGCCTGGCGGCGGATCAGGGGGGTCCGGGGGTCGCGGATCTCGGGCCGGGCCAGGTCGAGGTCGAGCAGTACGGTCGTGGCCGCGGGGGTATATCCGCGGGCGATCGCGGCCCGGTGGAAAACGGAATGGCCCGAGCCGATCCCCGATCCCTCGCTCCCGCCGTGAATCCCCCAGTAAAACGGGTTGAGCGGGAAGAGTGAGCCGGCGTAGAAGACCGAGGCGCCACGCGCTCGAAGGTAGTCCTCGGCGGCGGCGAGCAGGTCGACGGCGAGGGCTTCGTCGTCGGGGCCGGGCTCGACGAGAAGCATGGCGACGGTGCCGACCTCGTGCGAGAGCTGATACAGCCGGTCGGCGGCGACCGGGACATCGGGCCCGAACCCAGCGTGCGCGTAGCCGACGATCCGCCCCTCACGCTCGGCGACGATCAGCCCGGCCGGGTCGAACAGCACCCGACCGAAAACGTGGGCGTCCAGCTCGTGGACCCGAAGCGCGCGAGCGGCCGAGCCCCGGGGCGCCGACAGGTTCCAGAGCCGCGTGAGTGCGGGCGGATCAGAGTTGCGGAACGGTCGAAATCGCGTCAAGATTTGAGATCGCCACGGTCCATGCCCGTCGCGCCGGCTCGCAACGTTCAGGGCACGGCCACGAGGATATCGTCCCCCTCGACCTTCACCTCGAAGACTTCCAGCTTGATCTTCGAGCCCAGCGGCGTCTTGCCCGAGCAAACGTCGAATTGCCAGCCGTGCCAGGGACACGTGACAACCGTCCCTGAAAGCGCCCCATCGGCCAGCGGACCCCCTTGATGAGGGCAGATCCCGTCGATCACCGAGATCACGCCATCGGCGTTGAATAACGCATAAACCCGGCCCTCGTGCTCGACCTCCTTGGAAGCGCCCGGCGGCAGTTCGTCCCGGGTCGCCATCTTCACGAAACGCGGCATCGGATCACTCCGCTCCATTGCCTTCTTCGGCCGTTCGGCTCGCCTTCTGTTTGAGGCCGCTCAGTGTAACACACATCCCCCGTTCTCCTCAAACGGAAGACTCCGGCCCGAAAAGACTCCACCCGGGAATACAATACCGGCGAGCCGATGGGAGGAGAGCGAGCGAAATGACTGATCGCGAGCGGACCGGCGCCGGGCGGAAATACGATCTGGTGGTGATTGGCGGCGGTATGGGTGGGCTGGCAACCGCCGGGCTCGCCGAACGGCTCGGGCTCCGGACCGCGCTGTTGGAGGCCCACACGAAGCTCGGCGGATGTGCCGGTCACTTCGGCCGGGGCCCTTTCCACTTCGATGCCGGCGCCACCGCGCTGATGGGCCTTCGTCCCGGCGAGCCAGTCGGCGACCTGCTCGATGTCCTGGGTGTCGCGTTCTCGGCCGAGCCGACGCCCGCCTACCGGGTCCACCTCCCTGACCGCCAGATCGACATCGTCGCGGATTCCGATCGCTTCGTCGACGCGGCGATCGCGACGTTTCCGGCGTCAGAGGGGGGCTCGCCGGGCGCGATCCGGCGGTTCTGGCGGATTCAGGAGGCTGTCGGCCGAGCGCTCTTCCGCGCCGCGGGTTCGGTCCCAAGGCTCCCGGCGCGGTCGATCGCCGACCTGATTCACGACCTCCGGATCCTCGGCGTTGGAGGCCTCCTGGCGGCCTCGACGTCGGTCGTGACGGTCCGCGACGTCCTCCGCCTGCTCGGGCTCGACCGCAACCGGGCGTTCCGGTCGATGGTTGCGATGCTGCTCCAGGACACCGCCCAGGCGGGACCGGAGGTCGTTCCCTTCGCGAACGCCTCGGCCTGCTTGCAGGCGTACCGCGCCGGGATGTCGAGGCCCCGGGGCGGGATGCGGGCGATGGTCGAGGGGATCGGCGAGCGGTTCGCCGCGATGGGGGGCGACCTCCGGACCGCCACGATCGCCGACCGTGTCGAGCCCGACCCGGCCGGCGGATTTGTCGTCGTCACTCGACGTCGCGATCGGCTCCGAACGCGAGAGGTCGCGCTCAATCTTCCGATCGACCTGGCCGCGCGCCTGATCGCCCGGCCGATCACCGGAAAGCTCGATCGGGCCGAGCGAAAATCGCGCCCGGCCTGGAGCGCGGTCACCGCCTACCTCGCGATCGATCGGGCCGCTCTCTCCGACGACGGACCCCTGTTTCACCAGGTTCTGCGGTCGTACGACGCCCCGATGCACGACGGGAACAACGTTCTGGTCTCGCTCTCACCAGTCGCGGATGCGGGCTACGGCCCGTCGGATGTCCGGGTCGCGACGCTCTCGACCCACACCCGTCCGGCCGACTGGGAGGGGCTCGACAACCCGGCCCACCGGGCGAGGAAGGCGGAATTCGAGGCGAGGATGCTCGGGGCGCTGGAGCGGGCGATCCCGGGGGCCTCCTCGGCGCTCCTGCATGCCGAATACGCGACGCCGAGAAGCTTCCGGCGATATACTCGACGAACGGCCGGCGCCGTCGGCGGCGCGCCGGTCTCCCGGATCAACAGCAACTTCCTGGCGATCGGGCCCGACGTCTTTGGGCCGGGGCTCTGGGTCGTGGGCGATTCTGTCTTCCCCGGTCAGGGGACGATGGCGACGGTCCTCTCGGCCATTCGGGTCGTCGAGCGGATCGCCGGTCTCGGCTGGGATTCGGTCCGGAACCATGCGGGGCCTCGCGACGAGCGGCGCCCGCTCCTGCTGGCCGCCTCCGCCGACCTGGACTCGTAAAAACATGCTCGATGCGCTCGTGGTGGCACCTCATCCCGACGACGCCGAACTGGGGATGGGCGGGACCATCGCCCGACTCATCCGGCAGGGGTGGTCGGTTGGTATCCTCGACCTGACCAGCGGCGAGCCGACGCCCCTGGGCTCTCCCGAGAAACGCGCGGCCGAAACCGCCGCCGCCAACGCCGCGCTCGGCCATCCCTGGCGACGCAACCTCGGGCTACCGAACCGGAGCCTCGAACCGACCCTCCTCCACCGACGCGCCCTTGCCTCGGTCTTCCGCGAGGTCCGGCCTCGCCTGCTCTTCGCTCCCTACTGGGAGGACGCCCACCCCGACCACACCGCAGCGACAAAGCTTGTCGAGGACGCCCGGTTCTGGAGCAAGCTGAGCAAGTCCGACATCCCCGGCGAGCCGTTTCACCCGGCGCGGATTCTCTACTATTTCAGCGTCCACCTGAAGATCGTCGAGCGGCCGAGCTTCGCGGTGGACATCTCCGACGAGCTTGAGGCGAAGGTCTCCGCCCTCCGCTGCTACCGATCGCAACTGGTGGACAACCAGCCCGAGGGACGTCCAGGCGTGATTGAGGCGGTCTGCGACCGGACGCGGTACTGGGGCCATTTTGTCGGTGTCAGCCACGCCGAGCCGTTCGCCAGCCGCGAGCCGATCGGGCTCCGCGGCCTCGGCGAACTGCTCCTCTGATTTACTTCCGAACCGTTCGACTGCCGGACGCATCGGCGAGCCGTGAGTTGATGAAGCAGTTGAAATCCGGGGTCGACGCGCCGAGGCCCGTCGCAGTGGCCATGAAGCCGCGATAGACGGTCTGCGGCTCCTGTCCAGGCTGTCGAACCGTGATCGCCAGCGAGCAGATCTTATCGGCCCCACGCAGTTCGATCTCGCGGAGCTCAATCGTCGCGTGACCGTCGGACCGGACGTGGACCATCGGCGCCGGACGGAACTTGACGCTCCGATTCGCCGGCTTGATCTCCACATCGCACCCTTCGGTCCCGAGTCCGGCGATTGCCAGCCGGAGATGCACCTTCGGCAGCTTCGTGCCGTCCGCCTTCGGGGCGGTTTCGCCGCCCCTGGTCCGCCGCTCCGGCGCCGGCTTCTCGGCTCCCTTCGCTTTCGGCTTCGAGGGCGCGGCTTCTCCGGTGCCCTGGGCCGATAGTCCCCGTCCGATCAGGAGTGTGGAAACCCCGATCAGGGCGAGGGCGGCCATCCATGACCTGACCCGCATGGTAATCCGGCTCCTTCCCGAGTACGACGGCCGTCCCCTCCTGGGCGCGGCCCGAGGCCCCCGGGCGGTCCCGCGACCCGAGGCGCCGTGAGGATGTTTCGAAGCGACTCTCGCGGGTTCTCAGATGTGGGGCCGCAAGGTACACCCCTCCCCCAATCGCCGCAAGGCCAGTCTCTTCACCCCGCCACCTCCTCGCAATACACTCAGCCGGGGTTCCTCCAGGAATTTACCCTGAATTCACGATTTCTTCATGACGAAAAACTACAATAAATCGCCTTGAGGACATGCCGTGGAGACGGAAGAGTCTGCCCCGCCACCATGCGCCGGGGCAGTCCGGATGGAACCTTCTCCTCACGCCCACGCCCCGACATCCCCTGTCTGACCTTCAGGAGTTCAAGAAGAGATGGCTTTCCAGCCCACGCGACGTCGCTCCGGCTTCACCCTGATCGAATTGCTGGTCGTCATCGCGATCATCGCCGTGCTGATCGCTCTGCTGCTGCCGGCCGTTCAGGCCGCGCGCGAGGCCGCCCGGCGGGCTCAGTGTACGAACAACCTCAAGCAGATCGCCCTGGCCGCCAACAACTACGAGTCGTCCAACGGCTGCTTCCCCGGCGGCTCGTACGAGGGGACGATCTTCAACCCGCCGCACTGGGCGAGCTTTCCCGAGAACTTCAGCGTCTTTGCCCGGATGTCGAACTACTTCGAGCAGGGCGCCATCTACAACGCGATCAACTTCAACCTGACCTCCGCCGACATCGCCAATTACACCATCTGCGGAGTCACGATCAGGTCGCTGATCTGCCCGAGCGACACCCAGAATCAGTCCATCGCCTTCCCTTCGAGCCAGAACTCGGGCGGGAGCGTTACTCCCGGCTGGAGTTTCAACGAGATCCCGACGAACTTCCCGCTCCCCGCCGGGGCCATGCAGGCCTTCACCAGCTACGCCGGCAACGCCGGAACATTCACTTTCGGCTACTCGCTTTTGATGCCGACACAGGTCCTCCAGCAGTTCAACGGCACCATCTACAACGATAGCGCCGTGAAGATCGCCGCCATTACCGACGGTACCAGCAACACGTTCCTCTTCGGCGAGCACAGCAAGGGACACCTCTACATCCTCGATCCACGCTACGCGGTCTCGGACAACTCGTGGCAGTCGGGCCGATGGTACGATACCCTCTTCGCCTCGATGTACCCGCCCAACCTGGCCGCCGGCAACAGCGTCAACGGCGTCTCGCTCTCCAACGAGAGTTACTATCTGCCGACCGACGCCGGCAGCTACCACCCCGGCGGGGCCAACTTCTCCTTCGCCGATGGCTCGGTCCACTTCATCAAGAACTCCATCAGCTCGTGGGCCTTCGGCCAGAGCTTTGACAGCTACGGCGACGCCCTGCCCAATGGCACGTCCATGGCAAGCGTCTCGGCCACTCCTCCGTTCACCAAGGGCGGCAGCTACCTCCTCAACAGCGGCGCCCAGCTTGGCGTCTACCAGAAGCTCTCCACCCGGGCCGGCGGCGAGGTCGTCAGCTCCGACTCGTACTGACAAACCCGATCGATCGGACCAAAAATCATCGCCCCCTGGGAAGGATTCTTCCTCCCCGGGGGCGATCTCGCTTCCAGGCTTGGTTTCCATCGTCCCGGAGAAAAACTCCCATGATACGGCTCACCCAGGCCCAGGTCGGCCTGCTCCTGCTCGGACTCTCCGGTTGCGGCGGCGGACCGACAACCCTCCCCGAAACCACCCCGCCACCCCACCAGGGCAACGTCATCGCAATCCCCGGCCGCAAGGAAAAAGTCGAGGTCGTCCAGAAGCCGGCCGCCTCGAAAAATACCTCGATGACCGGCGAAGTGAGCTTCTACTTCCTCAACGAGGACGGCAAAACCGCGATCGCACCACCCTCCTCAGGCACTCTCGAACTCGGCAAGAAAAAGGTCGAGCTCAGGTCCGAGGGCGAGGCTCTCGTCACCCCGAGCGGCCCCGCTCTCTTCGCCGGAACTGGTGGCGTCGACGGCGTCCTCAAGGTCGAGCTCGACGGCAAGCCAGCAACGATCCCCCTTGGCGTCCGATAAACGCGAGTCTCAGCGTCGCTTGACCCGGCGCGGGCTGGTGCGTACCCTGAATGACGCCTCGGCCGCGGCGACGATCGAGGTCGAGCCAGCCGCGCCCGGACCCTTGCGGGTGCCCGTGCCGGCCAATTGATGATCCAAAATCTGGCCCGGGTCGGTGTCCGTCCGCCTCAGGCGCCGCGGCCTTCCCCGGACGTCCTTACCGATGGGGAGATTCGTGCCGATGCCCACCGTGACCATCCACGGGGAGAAGCCGATTCAGGTTGATGTCGAGGCGGGAAAGAAGCTGGTCCTGGCGATCGAGGACGCGGGCGTCGACATCCTCCACCGATGCGGCGGCAACTCCAAATGCACCACCTGCCGCGTCGAGGTGCTTGACGGCTCCGTCCCGCCGATGGGCGAGACCGAGAAAGAGCGATTGGCGCGCGAAAGCGACCTCTCCCCGAACGTCCGGCTCTCGTGCCAGGTTCGGGTCGAGGCCGATGTGACTGTTCGCGTCATCAATCGATCGCAGCAGGCGGGCGTCCCGCCTGGGCCGCGGCCGGCCGATTGATCCACCGGCCGACCGACATGACATCCTCAAGGGAATCGCGATTCCGCCGGCCCCACTTCGGGCCGGCTCACTTCTTCTTCTGCCCTTCCGAGCACTTCTTGCACCGCGACGACCGCCGACGGACCTGCGCCCCGCACCACGAGCAGCGGTGAAACTTGGCCTGACGCGACTTCTTCTTCCTCGGGCGAAACGGCACGGGACACCTCAGAGCGATCCGCTCGATAAAAAATCCGGGCGATCCCCCGCCGGGCGATCCCCGCATTCCCATTCCCTGACGAAACCTCCGGCTCGTTCCGGCCGGATCAAGGTCAACATTCTACCCCGCCACCCCCCCGTTTTCCAGAGGGATCGCGCGGATCAGTCGAGGGCGCGGTCGAAAGCGACGCTCAGCCCCCACTGGATCGCGAAGGCGAGCGCCAGGGCTGTGCCGATCACTCCTCCGGAAACAATCGATCCGCCCCGGGCCAGCGCCTCCGGAATGATCCAGACCCAGGCAATCAGGAGGGCGACGAGGATCGGTCGATAGGCCGGGAACGGTCGGTGATGCCGCCAGACCTGCAAGAGCACCACGGCGAGCAGGAACAGCCCCGCGCCCGCGGCGGCCAGGAAGACGGTCTGCTCCAGGTCGATCAGCAGGAGATAGGCTGTGATCGGATCGAGGGCGGCATCGTCCTTCCAGATATCCTCGAAGATCATCAGGCAGAGTGTCGGCGCGATCATCAAAAACAAAAACGTGAAACCGGCCGCCATCAGGCTCGCGCCGATCGTCGTGACGTCCCAGGCCGAGCGGCGGAGGTCGGCGACGACCCGCCCCTCGCTGGCGAGGGCTTCCCCACTCACGGCCATCTTCCGGTTCGCCTGGACCATGATTCGGCTCCCCAAGGCGCGGGCATGAGCATCACTCCGCCCGCGTCCTCGTCCCTCGATCGTCGTCCGCACCGATCTCGACCTCCACCCGCTGCCCGAGCCGCAATGGCGTCGCTTCGAGCAGCTCGATCCGGACAACCAGCACACGGCTATCGGCGGGACGCGCTGGATCTTCGGGCCGACCTCGCCGCGGGACAACCGCGTCGGCCACTTCCTCGACCCGCCCACGCCAGCCCTCGGGCCGATAACCGGTCGCACGGACGATCGCCAAGGCGTCGACCGCCACGCGAGGGATATCGAATTCGTCCACCTCGGCCTCGACGTGCAGCCGCTTCAAATCGGCAATCGTGACGATCGGCGCCGCGGGCGAAACCGTCTCACCCGGGTCGGCATGCCGCCCGATCACGACACCGTCGATCGGGGCGACGATCCGATATCGGGCGGAATCCGCTTCGAGCCGATCGATGGCCGCGCGTGCCGCGTCGCGTCGGGCCTGGTAGGCGGTCAGCACGTCGTTGCGCATCGGCGAGGGAACCGCGCCCGGGCGGCTCAGCCCAAACCCAGGCAGAAGGCGATCGAGCCCGGCCCGAGCGCGCTCGACCTTCAGCGCCGCCTCCGACTCGGTCAGCCGCAACCGGGCCTCCGCGAGCGAGGCACGTACCTCATCGTCGCGAAGCTGCGCGAGCAGTTCACCGCGACGAACCGTTTGCCGCTCCCGCGCCGGCATCGCCACGATGGTCCCAAGCACTTCCGACCCCACGGTGACCTCGCCGCCCGGATACGCGACGATACGCCCCTCCGCGGTCACGCGTACCTCGGCCCGCCTCTCGACGGGCCCGGATGTCGGTCGATCCCGATCCGCCTTCCCCGGCGCGACGGCGTTCCAGGCGACCCCGACCAGCAAGATCACGGCCGACGCCGGCAGGAGGATTCGCCCGAGGACCATCGAGGCCGACATCGCAGTTAATTCTCCAGTTCCTCGTGGGTGATCCGACCGTCTCGTATGGTGACGACGCGATCGGCGATCGTCCGGACGCGTGGGTCGTGCGTGACGATCACGAGCGCCCGTCCCTCGGACCGGGCGAGCGATCGAAACAGGTCCAGTACGCGGGCACCGCTTTCACCATCGAGGTTTCCCGTCGGCTCATCGGCAAGAATCAGGCTCGACGGACCGGCCAGCGCCCGGGCCACGGCGACCCTCTGCCGCTGCCCACCCGAAAGGTCACGCGGGCGGAAGTCCATCCGCTCGCCGAGCCCAACCGAACGCAGCACCCGTTCAGCTTCGCGACGCGCCTTCTCGCCGGTCCAACCGCGGAGGTTCAACCCGTAGATCACATTCTCCGCCGCGGTCAACGCTGCGAACAGGTGAAATTGCTGGAAGACGAACCCGATCGCGTGCCGCCGCAACTCGCGAAGCTGACCCGGCCGATGCGGATCGACCTCGCGCCCATCCACGACAATCCGCCCGCTCGTCGGCGTGAGCAAGCATCCGAGAACGCTAAGCAGGGTCGTCTTCCCCGACCCTGACGGCCCCTCGATCGCCAGCACCTCGCCACGCCTCACCGAGAGTGAAACCCCGCGCAGCGCATGGACCTCGTGCGGCCCCTCGCGGTAAACCTTCGACACATCGTGGGCTTCGAGGACGATCATTTTCACCCCCGGAACACAATCGCCGGATCCGTCGTCGCGACCTTCCGAAACGACATCGAAGCAGCGGCGAGGCAAAGCGCCTGGGTCCCGGCATAAACGAGGGCCATCAGCATGGGCGAGACGATCATTTTCATATCAAGTCGTTCAAGAACGGGGGCGAGGGCCCAGGTCAACCCCACGGCCAGTCCAAACCCGAGCGCTGCGGCGAAGGTGGCCTGTTCGGCGATGATCCCAAAGACGGTCCGATTGCCGCCGCCGAGGGCCTTGACGGTCCCGAAGTCGGCCAGATGCTCGGTGGTGGAGGCATAGAGCGTCTGGCCGACAATCACGACACCGACCAGTGCCCCAAGGCCGACCGTGAGGGCCAGAGTGAGCCCGAGTCCGGTACTTTCGATCCAGTAGGCGCGCGATCGGGCGGCCCATTCGTCTCGGGTGTAGACGTCGTTATAGGGCAATCGCTTGCGGACCTCGGCGCGGACGGTTTCGACGTCGGCTCCGGGTGCGAGACGAATGAGGAGGAAGGTGGTTCGGCCGTCGAGGTCGGCGGGCGCGAGCAACTGGGCCATCCGGTAGTCGACGAAGGCGATCGGGCTGGTGGTAAACGAGAGGGCGCCGCGGGTCCGGCCGATGATCTTGAGCTGCCGCCCGTTGAACTCTCGAAAATCGCCGGGCTGGAACGCTCCGAACCGGCGCTCGGCCGAGGCATCGAGCAGGACGAACCGACCGCGTCGAAGGTCGGCCGGATCGCCGGAAGTGACATCCCAGGGAAAGTGCCAGGCGGGGAAATCTTCGAGCCCGTAAAACTCAACAGACTCCTTGGCCCCGGTCGGCAGGGCGACGAAGGCGTACCAGACGATGAGGTTATCCGCGCGCTCGACGCCAGGGATCGACCGAACGCGATCGACATAGCGTTCGGGAAAGGGATTGCCGAAGTCGATATTGGGGGCGTTGCGCGAGGCGACCCAGAGGTCGGCGTCGAGACGTTCGATCGTGATGCTGGCATTTTGAAGGAGCCCGGCGAAAATGCCGACCTGAACCAGCACAAGCGCCGCGGCAAACCCGACACCGAGCACGGTCGCCGCGAACCGGGCCTTCTCATCCAGGAGCATCTTCAAGGCCAGATCGATCAATCAACATCCTCCGATATCCAAATACAAAACTGATTATGAATGACCAATAAGACGACACAAAACGAAATCTGGGAGCCGATTGACGATCCCCATCAGAAGGGCCATTCGCCGGGGAAAACGGTGAACGCCGCCGCGACGTCGATCGATGAGTCGGGCGATCCTGCGTGCGGCGTCATCGGCGGAGATGATAAACGGTGTGAGCGTTGCGTCCAGGGGAGTGATTTCGGTCTGAACGAACCCTGGGCAAACGGTGGTCACACGAATGCCGCGTCCGCGGAGATCGGCGCGAAGACTTTGAAGGTAGACATTCACGGCGGCCTTGCTGGCGCAATAGGCGGCCTCACCAGGGAGTCCGCGATCGCCGGCGAGGCTGGAAACGGCGACGATCTGCCCGCGCCGTCGAGCGAGCATCCCCGGCAGGGCGGCCTCGATCGCGTAGACGACGCCCATCAGATTGACGCGGAAGGTGTTTTCGACGTCGTCGATGTTCACCGGATCGAGCCAGGTGGGCGTCCCGAAACCGGCGTTGGCGACCAGGACATCCGTCGGCCCGATCGCGTCTTCCAGATCGCGAAAAGCGCGATGCAAGGCCGCCCGGTCGCCGACATCCGCCACAGCGGCGAACGCGGTCCCTCCGACCGAATCGATCTCGCGGGCGAGTTCCTCAAGCCGATCCCCGCGCCGGGCGATGAGTCCGACGCGATACCCCATTGAAGCCAGCCGAAGCGCCAGCGCCCGACCGATCCCGCTCGAGGCGCCGGTGACGATGGCGACTTTTTCAACGAGAGGCGGCCTGTCCGATCGAGGCAGACGCTGTTCGGGGACGGTCATGGGGGAGATTCCTGGTCTCCGTTCCGCAGGAATCCCTGACGGCGGATCTCCCTCGCTAGGAACGGAGCCCGTCTACAGAGATAAGTATAACTAATCGATTGATCAAGATAGTTTTCGAAATAAACCCTGCGAGCCGCCCGGCAATCGTTCTCGTTGAGCCGCAGCCTTTCGATCGTCCGCTCCAGCCTATCCCGAATGTTAGGGGAAACCGTTCCGGAGGCACGCACCTGCATTCCGACCAGATCGAGCTCGAACCAGCCGGGCTCGACCTGGAACGGGTCCAGTACGGCGATGGCGTCGTTCTTCCTGGAGTTCATCAGCGAACAGGCAAGCCGATAGTTGTCCCATTCGTAGACGTGGTTCCAATCCACAGATCTTGGGATCATATGATCGATGGTCCCGACGCCGGTGACTTCTTCGATCCAGATGGCCATGTAGGCACAGATCCGGTCGTAGGCTCGCATCATATCTCCGATCGCCTTCCGCCAAAAATCCGGAAAGCTCTCGGAAGGAATCTCCTCGCGATGGTCGGCGATCTTCTGGCGCCGAGGCCCCGGTCGCGGGATTGTGGGCGGCTCTCCGACCAGTTCCGCGATGGCGCTAAGCCCCGGCTGACGGACCTTCCGGTCGAAATCCGGCGGCTCGGGCGCCGGCCGAACTGGGATCAAGCCCCACCCCGCATTTCTTCCAGTAGGTAACTCCAGCGGACCCAGAACGGGTCGATGTCGCCCAGAACTCCGCGCAGTTCTCGATCGACTTCCTCGAACTCCCGGATCGGCGGCGTCGGAGTTTTCCTGAGCAGCGCAAGGGCCTTCCCAAGGACCTGTTCGGCCTCCAGGGATCTCGGCTGGTGCAGCCCAATCGCTGGACTCGTCAGCCAGTTGTCCACAACCCCCCGGCGGATGTAGGGGATTTCCTGCAACTCGACCTTCCGGTCTACCAGATCGAGTCCCCAAAGGGCGTCCTTCCGCGAATCGAAGAAGGTTTCCATCGAGACGAGGATCAGGGGCGAGTGGGTCGTCGCAACGAGCTGGATCGAGACGGTTCCCGTGGAAGCCAGGGCCTTGATCACTTCCAGGAGAGCCTTCACAATCCGACGTTGCCACCGCGGATGGAGATGGTTCTCGATCTCGTCGACGAGAAAGAGGATCTCGCTCGCTGGCTCGACACCTCGGATCGCAGCGGCGCGCCGGTGCTCCTCCCACGTCCAGACGAGGAGATACGCCAGCGCGGCGATCCGACGGACTCCAGCCGAGGCCAGGACGAGCGGGACCTCCTGACCGTACGCCGTCTTGAGGGTCGGGTGATCCCGCGCGTCGGCCACATCGATCCGCGTCAGCTTACCCGGCTGGAGTCGCTCATCGGGGGACGACGAGAGGGCCTGCAAGACCGCCACGAGCTGGGCGAAGGCCTCGCCGTTCTCGCGCTGCCAGTTCCCCCAGTCGAGGATCAGGCCATTGCAGAGCTTGTTCGGACGGTCGAGAGGCAGGCCGTCCCAGACCTCCCTGGCACCGAAGTGGAAGGCTGAAGGCAGGTCAAGGTTTCTCGTATCTCTGTCCTTCCAGGCATTCCGGGCCGGGTCCCAGACGGAGAAGCCACCATCCGACCGCGCGTAAATCACGAGCCCTGGGGCAACCGGATGGGCGGGCTTCGACGACCAGGATTGCTCGGCGCGGTTGAAGAGGCTCTCGCCCTCGTGAGGCTTGCCCGAACCGTTCCGGTATCCGTACTGGATCACCGAGGTTCCTCGCTCCGTCCCACGGGGGGTTTTCCAGCCCTGCCGTGGAGGCACCGCCGGCATCCCAGCCCATGTCCGGGTCAGCACCCACCAGGCGATATCCAGGAGGAAGGTCTTCCCGAGGCCGTTGTCGCCCGTCAGAAGATTGATCCTCGGCCGGAAATGGATCTCCATCTCAGGCGCCGGCCCGACGTTCTTTAAATGCAAAGATTCGAGCATCGACCCTCGCCTCGATTCCCAGCGTCGACCGGCCAGCCCGACCCATCCGCCCTGCCCACGCCGGCATACGGTCGCCCTTCCAAGTTTACCAGAAAGCCCGCCGCCGACTCGACCGCCGCCGCTCCAGAATCCGAGCCATCCGACGGCCCGTGACCGCGGAAGAATTCCCGCCCAGCACCCTCCGTCCACCGGCGAGGATTCCCATCCCCCGCCCGGCCAACTCGACCTCAACCAACCCGCAACAACCTGGCAAACGACCGCATCCAGACCGTTCCACCCCGCAAACGGCCAGTGGCAACATCGGGGGGGACCGCGGTATCATCGAAGGGAACTTCTCCGCGGAACGAGGTGTCGAAAAACACAGAACTCCAGCTCTCGTCACGGATCGTCGTGACGAAAGCGGGTGGAAAGCCCCGTGCCCCGCTGGACCATGACGCATCGACAGAATCCACGAATGCGGTCAGGTCGTCAACGGCTGGAACTTCTCCCATCTCCATCAGCGAGGATTAATGACGTGGCGGCTGCGAATGATCGAGGGGGGCGACCCGAGGCGGCTTCACGACCCCATGCCCCTCAAGCGTCAACGGCCTGGTCGATCGCCGAAATCCGGGTCATCAGGGATCCTCAGGGCCGCTTGCGGATCGATTCCTCCGATCCCGCCACCTACGGCGCCTATGCCGCCCGTCAATTGCTCGCAACCGCCGAGGCCGACCCAAAGTTCCGGGAAGGCATGACCAAGCGACCCTCCACGCCCTCGATCAAGATCACCTATCTCCACAACACCGGAGTGCGCCGGGAACTCAGCGTCCGGGAGATTTTCTGCCGGATGGACGGAGACGATCTCGTCCTGACCCGAATCGAGACCGCCGATGGCGAGAAACTGAAGGATCTGCCCATCGCGGTCCCGCAGCCCGAAGAGCCCGACTCCGAGCTGGACGACGCCGATCATCTGCACAAAATCGCTCTGGCCGCCTTTGGTGAGGCACCCTCGACACGCCCGGAGATGAAACTGGAGCCCGAGGCGCCCCGGCCAGAACCGCCTCGCGAACGTCGTCGCCCGACCGGACCGCTTCGGCAATACGACGAGGAGGCCAAATCCGCCCCGGCATCGAGTCCCATCCAGTCCCCAGCGTCCGCCTCGCGTCCCATTGCGGCCCCGTCCGCCGCCGAGCCGTCACCTCGCGGTCCGGCCGTCGCACCCGCGGCGACATCGGCCAGGGGAGCGACCACCGCGCCCCCGGCCACTCCGTCGATCCGGGCGCTCGACGAAGCCGAGGCCACCGCCCTTCGTTCGCTCATCGAGGCCAGGGCCGGCGAAACCCGGTGGGCCAGCGGACTGCTCATGCAGGCCGCCGAACGCCACCCGAGCGATCGCGGGAAGCAAAACGAATACCTCGCGAACCTCCTGAAGGTCGGTCTGGATAGCGCGCGTGCCGAGTCGCGTACACCGCTCGCCGTCGCCCTGCGTGGCATCCTCGAGGAAGTTCACGCCTACAAGGGCGGTGTGCTCGACCGCGATCCCCTCAAGGCGGAGAAGCTCGCACTCCAGTCCTTCGCTCGCTCGGTCTTCGCCCCGACACCCGTCGATGACGGCCCGATCAAAACCGTTTCCGGGATGGCCCAGCGCACCCCGGCCCAGGTTCTGGCGAAGCTCGAGGATCCCAAGCTCGCCCGGGCCACCCGCGTGCGGTTCCTCCTCGAAATCGTCCCGGAGCTGATCGAGAACTGGCGGCCCGACAAGGAGAGCGGCCACAGCGAGGCCGCCAACGAGAGCAGTCCCGCCATCGTGCGACGACTCTTCGCCGTCGCCAACGGACAGCGTCAGCAGCGAAAATTCATCGACGACGGCGCCTCTTTCCGGAAGGCCGGCGACCGATACAAGGGCCTGGAAAGCAAGTTGCCAAAGCCCTCCGTCACCGACGAATCCTGAACCGCCCCGAAACCCGATACCCACCCCGCTACCGGGGCACAAGTTGTCCGCGCTGCTGGGCCCGCTGCTGCATCTCCATGAACCGTTGCAAGGCGCGAAGCTGGGCCTGGATATCCTCCGGCCGGCGGAGGTCGGGCACCTGAGGAACCAAAGGCAAGGCTTCGCCCACCCCGCGTTCGCGGCCGAAATCGAGGCCGAGGGGCGGGTTGGGGGCGAAGGGATCGGTGAGGTGCGTTTCCTCCTCGGGCTCGTCCGGGGCCGAGGAACCGCCGTGTTTCCCACCGTCGGCAGCCTGGCCGGCTCTCAACGCCAGATAGCTCGCCCAGTCGCGTCCCCGGGTGGCGTCGGGCTCGGCCACGAGCGACCGGCCGATCGGTGTCTCCTCGACCCGGTAGACCGTCCCGCCGTGCGCCTCGACCAGGTACTTCGCCACGTCCCGGGCCGCGTCGACTTCGCCCCGCGCCCAGAGAATCTGAGCGCGAAGGGCGAGCAACTCCAGCCGACGCCCGCGATCGCGGACCATCCCCTCCAGAGAGGCAAGGTCGGCGGTCGCGGCGGTGTAGTCACCTTTCAGATAGTCGAAAAACAGCCGCTCCTCCCAGTCTCGCCGCGTGGCGGGCGTCCCTCGGCTTGCGGCCAACTCCGCGCCAAACCTCCCGAGTCGGGCAAACCGCGAGCGGAGCGGCGAGGTATCCGCCGGCTCGCCAGGGAGCGGCAAGATGGTCGGACGCCCGATCGGCCGGTTCTCAACCTGTATCGGAGGCGCCACCATCGTCAACAACGACCGTGCCGATTGCTCGATCAGCCCCAGCCAGACCCGACGCGATCCCTCATCGGCCGCAATCAGCGTCGTCCGCTCGGTCGGCGGATTGCCGTCCGTCTCCAGCTCCACGACGGCCGGCGGCGAGGGCGCCTCGGCCGGGCCAAATCGCATCGCAACCGCCCGGCCGTCCGGGGCAATCGCCAGCCCGGCGATCCGGAGCGAGGGGTCCAGCGGGTGGAACCGCTTGTACGCGTGGTGCTGCGCCGGGACACTCCAGCAAACATCGTGGCCCCGGCCCGCCATCTCCGCCGTGAAGAAGCAGAGATCGTCGTTATTCCGCCCATAGTCGAGCACAAAACTCCGCAGCGCCGCCGTCCGACGGAGCACGCCGGGAACCAGCGGCAGGGTCGAAGGCGCGGGCGCCGGGTCTTCGATCGAGATTCGGGCAAGATCCAGGTCAGGCTGAAGCCTCGCTCGCTCGAGCGCCGCGAGGATCGATCGGCCATCAGCTCCCCACCCGATCGGCACCGGAATCGAGCCCAGCCGGCGCAGCTCTCGAGGCACACTCAACCCCTGGCCCGACCGCTCGACCAGGTACAGGCTGTACGAATCGGCGTCGTCTCGGTGGAGATACGCCAGCTTCGTACCGTCCGGCGACCACGAGGGAAGCAGCGCCCGGTCGAGCGTTTGCACCACCCGCTTCGCCTCGACATGAATCACCAGGACCGTCGGCTCGCGCCCGGGGACCGGGAAGGCCAGCAGGCGGCCGTCAGGGCTCCAGGCCGGCGCCAGGTCGGCCAGCAGGGCACGCGCCGACCCGTCGAGGTCGATCCCCGGGACCGAGAGCAGGACCCGTCGCCGGTCGAGCCCGTCCTGCACGAGGACGTCGATCCGCCCCCTCGCCCCGGAGGTCCCCGGAACATACCGCCCAAACGCCAGCGATCGCCCGCGCGACGACCACCGAGGCGCCGACAACGGCGATGGCGACTCCTCGAGCACCACCGAGGCCGACCCATCCCGCCGGCTCGCCCAGATCCGATACATCCCACCCGCGGCCGGAACATCGACCTCGGTCTCGGTCTCGGCCCCGGCGACCGACCGCGCCGAGACGGGCGCTGGGTCGAGCGGACTGGCCGCCGGCCGGGCCGCAGGAGACGCCTCGGGCCTCTCCATGTAGGTGAGCCATTGCGAGTCGGGCGACCACGACATCGGCGCTCCGGACCAACCCGCCACTGCCGCCGTCGCGAACAGCCGGACCAGCCCAAGTAGACCCCGCTGGATCAGGAAGGTGCCCATGATCGCCGTCCACCCAGGTTCTGAAGAGCAGGGGGGCGCGCCCTCGCGGTCGCGTCAGCCGCCGCCCAGATTCCCTCCAAGTATACGATCCGGCCTGGAGCCGTGGATAGCTTCGCCATCCCCGCACCGCGAGCGCGAGCCAGCCCGACACGGGCGCCTTTCAGGGCTCCACGTCCACCGGCTCCGCCAGCTCCGCCGACATCTGAATGAGATCGTGGATGACATACAGCGGCCGGTCGTAAACGTCGGCAATGACGATCTCGGCTCCCTTGACCCTGAGAACGATCCCCGGGACCGCGGCGGCGGGCGTCGACTGGAAAGCGCGGGCGCCGTCCTGAAACCGCGCTTCCACCAGCTCGGCCCATCGCAGCTCGCCCTGGATTGGGCCCTGGATCATCGCCATCCCGCCCGGCCCGATCACCAGGCCAGCGTTCTTCCGGAGTTTGCGCGTCGGACCGGCCGCCTGAAACTCGGAGAAGCTCGCCGCGAACAGCAGGAAGCCGAAGATCAGGGCCGCGATGCCCGCCGGGCTCCATCCGTCCGAGCCGATCCCCATGGCGCCCAGGCCGATCCAGGCGGCCCCGCCGAGGATGACCCCGATCGAGAACGCTCGAAGGCCCCGGAGCGAGGATTTCCAGGTCCGATCCCCCGCTCGGAAGGTGTAGACGTGCTCAGGCCCGAACTTCTCCTCCTGGACCCGGAGGAAATCGGCGAGGGCCGGGTTCACATCGCGAGAGCCGCGGTCGGGAATTCGATCGGCGAGGAACCGGAGAATCGCAAGCGTCGGAAAACTCGATCGCGAGGGGATGCGAAGGATGCCCGAGTCGTGGAGCAGCTCGATCGGCCGTCGGCCCCGATCGGGCCCCTTCGGGTTCGCCAGCCGGCCACCGACCTTCACGTTTCGGATGTTCGAGTAAGGGACGAGGAACGACTCGCCCTCGCCCTCCACGAGCAGACCCTCTTCCTGAAACGTCCCGGTGAACGGACGGCCGGACCCACTCGCCCACCAGACCGCCCCGATCGCGATGGGGAGAATGCCGCCGATCGCCAGGTCGCGGTTTCCCGTACCCAGCCCGGCAGCCAGGAGCCCCAGCCCAACCAACAGGAACAGCGCCGCGCCCAGGGGAAAGGCGTGGCGCGCCTCGATCCGCTCCCCGATCATGCCTCGACCCCCTGGAGGAGTACCGCCTTCTTCCGTTCCGCCTCGAAGGCCCGCGCTGCCTTGATCGAACGGAACAATGCGACGATGATGACGATCTTGACGATCAGACCCGAGGCCAGCGTGCTCGGCGAGAGCGCCGCGAAGCCAATCGTCGACAGGATGTAAAGAACCAGGCTCGTCACCGTGATCGCGACCGGGAACTTCTCGATGATCACGCCGAAAACCACGTAGACGACGCCCAGCAGGGCCGCACCTCCGTAGATCAGGTAGCCCGCCATCCGCACAATCTGCTCGTACTCAGGGACATTCTCCGGCGGGATCTGTAACTGCTGGATTCCCTGCCGGATCTCATTCGGGAGATTATAGAGGGCAAACCCGTTGACCGCCGCCGTCAACAGGCCGATCACGATCAGAATGCGCCGGGCAACCTTCAATTGAGTCCCACGAGCAGACTGGGCCAGGCTACCGAGCGACTTCGGCGCCGCGGGCGGAACGGACTCGTCGATCGTGTTGGTATTCACCTCGAGCCTCCTCGAAAGAAGTGCGGGACAGGGGGCTTTTGATGCGAGAGAGTCTGGACCCACGCATCATGGGGTCCGTGCCGGGAGTTGTCAACGCGTTCGAGGTTGTTCCGGCCCGAATCCTCCGAGGATCCCTCGCGGGGGAAAATCGGCGCAAACCGGCCAGGCCCGGCAGACGGGCCAAATTTTGCCAGTTCGAGCGAATCTAGCGACGGCCAGGAGGAGTCGTGGTCGCGTTCCCCTTGAAGAAGCGGGAGTTGGACTGATAAATTGATTGATCGACCATGAATGACGCGGCCTCGGCGGGACAGGCCGGTCCGCCGGCCGGGCAGGACCCCGGTCGTCCCGGGGGATGGACTTCTGGGTGACCTATGCGTTTTGTGCTAATCGATCGGATTCTCGAGGTCGAGACCCAACGCTGTTGCCTGGCAGGGGCCCAGGCGATCAAGGGGCCGGCGCCTTACCTGATCGCCGTGAAGAACCTCTCGCTCGCCGAGGAATACCTCAACGACCACTTTCCCGGCTTCCCCGTGATGCCGGGCGTGCTGATGCTTGAGGCCCTCACCCAGGCGGGCGCCTGGCTGATCCGCGAGATGGAGGACTTCGCCAGCAGCATCATCGTTTTGAAGCAGGCAAAGACCATCAAGTACGGGAGCTTCGTCGAACCCGGCCGCCGGCTGGAGCTTCGGGTCGAGCTCGCCAGCTTCGACGGCAACGATTGTACCTTCAAGGGCGCCGGGACGATCGACGGCCAGGAGATGGTCAAGGGCCGCTTCACCCTGACACGATACAACCTCCGCGAGAGGAGCCCCGATCTGCACACGACCGACGCCTCCATCGTGGCGGGTCTGCGCGACCTCTACGCGACGCTTCGCAAGGGGTCCGTCGGCGCTCGTGCGATTGCCCGCCGTCCCGATCCCTCCTCGGTCGTGAGTCACGCCTGAACAGTCCCCCCCTCGGACCGCCCAAGTCGGCAAAACGGGAGGGGACGATCCACCCAGACCATCCCGCCCTGGCAAATCCTCCGGATGGCACCCGCGTTGCTGGCGGATGGTGTTGCAACGATCCGGGGTTTTGTTCATGATATGTGACGAAATTCCGGCCCCCCCGTTTCCCCGGTATCGAGGCTCCGGCGGGCCGCCTCCCTGCCCCGGATGCCCGCGGAACTCTCGATTTGAAGTTCGAGGCCCGGACCGACCGACGAATTAAGACGAGCCGCTCTGTTCGTCCCTCGGCGTTCCGGGCACGATGCCGACGCGTGGGGTTGGTGTATTCCCCCTCTGATCCTGAGGATTCCATGCCGACTTACGAACAAATCTTCGAGAAGGTCCAGGCCACGCTGGTCGATGCGCTGGGGGTCGATGAGGAGGAGGTCACCAGCAACGCCACACTCCAGGGTGACCTGGGCGCTGAGTCGATCGATTTCCTCGACATCGTCTTCCGGCTCGAGCGTAACTTCGGGATCAAGATCCCGCGCGGTGAGCTCTTCCCGGAGAACCTGACGGCCGATCCCGAATGGATTGCCGATGGCAAGCTCACCACCAAGGGCGTGGACGAGTTGAAGTCTCGGCTCCCGTTCGCGGATATCTCCAAGATCGAGGAAGACCCGTCGGTCGACAAGATCGGCGACCTGTACACCGTGGACATGCTGGTCCAGTATGTCCAGAGCAAGCTGTCGACGTCCTGAGCGTGGGTCGACCGGTTGCGGCTCGCCCGTCCGGACCGCGGACGGGCGATCGGCCGCGCCGGGCGGATGGGGCGGTCGCGGATCGGGATCAAGGACCTGGACCCAAGGGCGGGTGCTGCCGACGATGAGATGGATCTGGATCGACAAGTTCCTGGAATTCCGCAGCGGCGAGTTCGCCCGCGCGATCAAGAACCTGACCCTGGCCGAGGAGCACCTCCACGACCACTTCCCCGGATACCCCGTGATGCCCGCCTCGCTGATCATCGAGGGCCTGGCACAGACCGGCGGGATCCTGGTGGGTGAGGCAGGCGGCTTCGCCGAGAAGGTGGTCCTCGCCAAGATCCCCCGCGCTGAATTCTTCGGAGTCGCCTGTGCCGGCGACCAGCTCGTGTATGAGGTGACGCTCACCGACCTCCGAAGCGAGGGGGCGGTCGTCGAGGCCAAGGCGTTTTTGAACGGCGAACTCCTCGCCGACGCCGAGATCGTCTTCGCCCACCTCGACAACTCGCGCGCCAACCAGATCTTCGGTCCCAAGAATTTCGTCTTCACCCAGCAGCTCCTCGGCGTCCTTGACCTGGCGAAGGCGCAGGCCCGCGCCCGAGAAGCCGGGGGCCATCCCGAACCGGCCAACGGCGCGGCCGAAGGCGGCGGTGAAGCCAACGGCCAGCCAAGGGAGCCGCAGACGGTCGCCTGACCGGCCCGACCCGGCTCGGCCCCGCACGCCGACGCTTCGGCCCGGATCGACTCGGATCTCTTCTCGTTTCGCGGAAGGATCGTCGCGATTGCATCGGGAGGACGGACGCTCCTGATCGATCGAGTAAATTTTAAGCCCTGGGTCGGGTTTGTCGCCGCACGATCGCCGATCGCGGGCCATAATCAGGGAGGCGGTTCGACTCGGGTGAGGTGAGCAGCTCAGGACGTACGAGCGTTGAGATCGAGCCCGGCGACGATCGACGAGTTTGACATGCTTGGTTATGAACGCCGCGTTGTCATTACCGGTCTGGGCCTGGTGACGCCCCTCGGGGATCGTCCGGACGTTGTCTGGACTTCCCTGATGGAAGGGCGAGGGGCCGTCCATCGACTGGAAGCCTTCCAGGTCGCGGGCCTTCCCAACGACGTCGCGGCGGAAGTCCGCGATTTCGACCTGAAGAAATATGCCCTCCCGCATTGCGCCAAGGAACTGCGCAAAATGCGCAAGTACATGGCGCGAGACATCCAGCTCGCGGTCGCCGCGGCCCAGATCGCCGTTGCCGACGCCGGACTCGCAACCGGCGGCGTCGATCCGACCCGGTTTGGGATCGACCTGGGCGCCGGCCTTATCTCCAGCGAGCTCGACGAACTCGCCCCGGCGATCGCCAAGGCGTACGAGTCCGGCGACGAATTCGATTTCCAGGCATGGGGCCGCGAATCGATCGGCATGATGGAGCCGATCTGGCTGCTCAAGTACCTGCCCAACATGCTCGCCTGCCACATCTCCATCCTGATCGACTGTCAGGGACCCAGCAACACCATCACCGAGGCCGACGCCTCCGCGAACCTCGCGGTCGCCGAGGCGACCCGGATCATCGCCCGAGGCCGCGCCGACGTGATGATCGCTGGCGGAGCCGACTCGAAAATTCACCCCCTCAGCCTGATCCGGATGGGCCTCCTGGAGAACATGTCGCGCTGGAAGGGCGAGCCCGCCGGCGCCTGTCGCCCGTTCGACGCCGACCGAAGCGGATGGGTCCCCGGCGAGGGCGCCGGAATCGTCGTCCTGGAGGAACGCGAGCACGCCCTGAAGCGAGGCGCCCGCATCTACGGCGAAATCCTTGGCGGCGGCTCAGGATGCGACGCAAAACCAGGCGGCGGTCTCGATCCCGAGGGCGTCGGCACCGAGGTCGCCCTGACCGCCGCCCTCGCGGACGCCGGCATCGAACCCTCCGCGATCGGACACGTCAACCTCCACGGCTCGGCCACCCGCGTCTCCGACCTCGCCGAGGCACGGGCCTTGCACCGTGTCTTCGGCGCCCGAGCCGTCCCGGTCACCGCACTCAAGGGCTATCTCGGAAACCTGGTCTCCGGCTGTGGATCGGTTGAAATGATTGCAAGCCTGCTGGCCATCCGCCACGGCGCCATCCCTCCGA
>DAHZZC010000393.1 GCA_027435495.1 Planctomycetales bacterium | reverse complement strand
TCGAGCTTCGACCAGTTCAAGCTGGCCTCGGCGAGGGCTTCCTCGGTGAGCCTTCGGGTACGCTCCATCAGCGGAAAGGTCATTGACTCGAACTCGGATCTCGATAGTTCGATCGTTCTACGCTCGGTTCCAAGCTGCAAGGTGATCCGGGCGGTCGAGCGTTCGGAGAGGGTCCACTTGGCCTGTTCGCTACGGAGAAGGACCTCGTTGAGCATCATCGGGTCGTCGAGCGGGTCGAGGCCGGTCTCGGCGGCGAACCGCTCGGCGAGGAAGGTGGCGATCCGGTCGTCCCAGTTCTTGCCGCCAAGGTCGTGGTCGCCAGCCGTCGAGAGGATGGCGATGGTGTCGGGGGCAACGCGGGCGACGGTGACGTCGAAGGTTCCGCCGCCGAGGTCGTAGATGAGGACGATCTCCTCGACGCCCGATTTCTGGATGCCATAGGCGAGCGCGGCGGCGGTCGGCTCGTTGATGATTCGAAGGACGCGGAAACCGGCCGCGGTCCCGGCCTCGATCGTCGCCGTGCGCTGGGGATCGGCGAAGTAGGCGGGGACAGTGATCACCGCGCGATCGATCGAGTCGCCGAGCCGAGATTCGGCGTCCTGCTTCAGTCGCTTGAGGACGATCGTGGCGAGGTCGGTTGCGGAGTACGATCGGCCGTGGAACTGGAGCCGGAACTGGGGGTTGCCCATGTGGGGCTTGAAGAAGCTGGCGATCTCGTCGTTGCCGAGCCGGGCCCATTCGCGGGCCTCCTGGCCGACGGCGGGCGGGTCGGTCCCGAAGTAGACGACCGAGGGGGTGATATTCTGCCCCTCGCGGTTGGCGATGATCGACGGGCGGCCGTAGGCGTTTCGATGCGCCACGGCCGAATTGGTTGTCCCCAGGTCGATACCGACGAATGTGGGCATTTCGTGGAGGATCGCGTTTTGGTGGATCGCCGGTGGTTCGGAGACCTACTCGCCAGGTTATCCGGACCGATGGCGACGGACAATCGCCCCGCGGGGAGTGATTCGCCGGTGGCGGGCGGGTATTTTGCGGGAAATGCGATGGGTGCGGAGTGGCCCGAATCGCCGGCTGGAGGCGGGTAAAAAATGACGGATTCGGACCATCGCCGTGGTGACACGACGATCTCCGGCCTGGACTGGGGTCGGGTCGGCGACTTTCGGGAGCTACTCCACGCCGTCCTTGCGAAACGCTGAGATGGTCCGATCCCTGCGGGCCGGCCCGTTTCTCAACGATATCTCGGACCGAAAGCTCAGGCGGCCTGCTTCTTGGAATCGATCAGGTCGGCGATCTGGCCGATCGAGTCGAGATGTTCGACGCCGGCCTCGTGCGCCTCGATGTTGATCCCGAACTTTTCTTCGAGGAAGACGACCAGCTTCAGGGTGCGGATCGAGTCGAGGATGCCACCGGTGATCAGCGGAGTGGAAGCCGTGAGTTCGTCGGGGTCCTCACCGGGGAGAAACTCGCGGAGGATGAACTGGTGAACGGCCGTGGCGATATCTTCCATGATGGCCTCCTTCGGCGTTTCCACTCGCGGCCCGGATCGTCGGTCGAGGTCCGGGGAATCCTCCCGGGATGTGGAAGCTAACCGACCGATCGAATTCGGTCAATGGGCAGATTCGCTCAAGCGGAGCCCTGCGGAGTTCCGAAACGTTGGGTAGGTCAAGCCTATGAGGCATCATCGCGCCGATCGGCCGAAGTCGACGGAAACAGGCGGTTTACGTTGACACCCCGGAATTTCTCGGGTAAACAGGTCGGCGAACGATCCCGAGTTCGCCCGCCTTGGCTTCCACTCACCCGCGATCGACCCCCGGACTCGTTCGTCGGGCCCCCCTCGCAAGGAGATGGAGAGGCGGTATGACCAGGATGTCAACAACGCTCAAAACCCTCGGGCGGCGAGCGGGCCCGATCGCGGTGCTCGGCTGTCTGTTCGCGACCTGCGGATGCTCGTCGATCACGCGGAAGCACGAGGCGAACAAGATCCCGCAACTCGGTGTGATCGACCCCAATCAGCCCCGCGAGTTGCACAAGGCGCCGTTCCCGCCCTACGTGATCGAGCCGCCCGACGAGCTTGAGATCGCCATCCGTCCCCCCCTGCCCGACGGGATGCCGTCGACGTTCGTCGTTCAGCCGGACGGATTCGTGGACCTGGGGTTTGTAGGGGATGTTTTTGTCGCCGGTCTGACCCTTTCCGACGCCGAGGAGCGGATCGCCCAGCATCTCAACGAGACAAAGCGGCCTGACAACGCCGAACCGCTCCCCGCCGACCGGAAATATGAAGTCTCCATCCGGCTGGCGAATAACCAGAGCAAGTTTTATTACGTGATGGGAGCGGTCGGGAACCAGGGCCGGTTCAAGAGCACGGGGAACGAGACAGTGCTGGACGCCGTGCTCCAGGCCGGTCTGAGGTCGAACAGCCTGCCAGATAAGATGTATGTGGCACGTCCGCACCCGCACGGCGGGCCGGACATCATCCTCAAGGTTGACTGGTTCGGCATCCGGGACCGGGGCGATACGCTGACGAATTATCAGCTCGTGCCGGGCGACCGTGTAATCGTGCCGGGAACCAAGCCGCCGGGCGTCCTCGGGAGCCTGCTGGGCGGCGGCTGATCCTCGTTGCGGAAATCCGGCCCGTCATCGCTCGGAGAACATCCGGGCGATGACGAACGCCGCTGTCGCGGCCAGGCCGCCGATCACGGTCGTGTGCAACGAGCTTCGGAACGGCTGGACCCCGGTGAATCGTCCCTTGATGTAGCCGAAGATCGCGAGCGCCACGATCGTCACGCCGACCGAAATCAGGAGGCCGTGGTGGGCGTCGGTGACGAACATGTAAGGCGCCAGCGGGATCATTCCGCCCGCGACGTAGGCACCGGCAATCGTCAGCCCGCTGTGAAGCGCCCGGCGCGGGTCGGGCTCTTCCAGGCCGAGTTCGAACCGCATCATGAAGTCGACCCAGGCGGGATGATTCTTCTCGAACGCCGAGAGGATGGGCTCAATCTCGGCTTCAGTGAGGCCGTACTCCTGGAAGACGACCGAGACCTCCTCGCGCTCGACGTGAGGCAATTCGACGACCTCGATCTCCTCGCGTCGCTTCTCGTTTTCGTAGTGCTCGGCGTCGCTTCGGGCGGCGAGATAGCCGCCGAGCCCCATGGCGATCGATCCGGCGGCGACCTCGGCCAGCCCGGCGGTGACGACCACCGACGTGGGAATGTTCGAGCCCGAGAGCCCCGCGGCGAGGGCGAACGGGACGGTCAGGCCGTCGGACATGCCGATCACGATGTCGCGGACAAGCTCGCTGGCGGTAAAGTGGCGCTCGACGTGGGCGATCTGGTGCATCGGGGCTCCTGGTGGACGAGGGAAGCGGCGCGGCCGGGTGGGATTCAATCGCCCTCGCCGCAGGCGCGGCGGGCATCGCGCTCGAACCAATTGTCGAAATAGTAGTGATCGCCCCGCGACCACGCCAAGAGGCTCGCCGCCAGGTAGGCCGGGATAAAGAGCCCGCCCCACCGCTCGACCTGGCGGACATGGGCCTGCTCGTGGTCTCGGCAGAGGTCGAGGGCCCATTCATCCAGGCCGACGATCACGTGTCCGAGGGTCATCGCCGAGAAGCCCCACCATCGGCCGAGCCATCGCGAGAACCCGCCGTGGAACTCCATCGCCCCGGCGCGGACCTGCATGCGTCCGCCCGTGGCGAGCGTCAGGGCACCAGCGATCAGGCCGACCATCGTCGTCGGGGCGGCCCAGGCGTAGAGGAAGAGCCGACGCAAGTGGAAACCTCCGCGATCGGGTCGAGCGGTTCCTCCCGACCGGCCCGATCACCGGCGATCGATCATGGGTGCCCCCTGGCAATCCGCCCGCAACTCGGTTATTAAAAAACATCACCAACAGATTGCCTAGCCCGTCGATTGCCGGATGAGGTCGCCCCCCGCGCCGGACGTGGTCGTACCGGCCTGAGCGAGTGCTCGCGATCTCGACTCTGCCGACGGGAGCGGAATTCCAACCCATCGCGACGCCAACGTCCTGACCGGACGCCCCGACAGAGGACCCGGAATGAGTACCGACGAAGCCCTCGCACCGAACGCCAGGCGACTGCTCGCCGCCGGATTCATGGCGATCCTCGCCTCCGGCGTCGGTTTCTCGATCCGGACGGGCATATTGACCCAGTGGGCCGAACAATACGGCTTCACGCAGACCGAGCTGGGAGCGATCACCGGCGGCGGCCTGACCGGCTTCGGCATCATCATCCTGATGAGCGCCCTGATCGCCGACAAGGTCGGTTACGGCAAGCTGATGGTCACGGCGTTCGCGATGCACGTGGTCTCGGCCGCACTGACGCTCGCGACCGGCCCGGCGTTCGCCGCGGGTGGCAAGCCGGCGGCCTTCCAGTGCCTGTTCTGGGGGATGTTTCTGTTCGCAGTCGGCAACGGGATCGCCGAGGCCGTCGTCAACCCACTGGTCGCGACGCTGTTTCCCCGCAACAAGACGCATTATTTGAACATACTCCACGCCGGATGGCCCGCAGGGCTGGTGGTCGGCGGCCTGATCTCGACCGTCTTCATCGGCGAGGATCTCTTCGGCTGGCGGCCTTTCGAGAAGGCGGTCGTCTGGCAGTACCAGATCTCGCTGTTCCTCGTCCCGGTCGCCCTGTACGGCCTGATGATGCTCGGCCAGCACTTCCCGAAGTCCGAGGCGAGCCAGAAGGGCGTCTCTTACCGGAACATGCTCCGGGAGCTGGGGATGCTTGGCGCCGCGGTGATCTGCGTGTTGCTCGGTCTGTTCTTCAACAACGATTTGCAATTGCCGACCACCGCCGCAATGATTCTCGCCGCTGGAATCTGGCTGGGGATCTCGTACGCGACCGGTTTCCACCTGGGCCCGATCCTGCTGTGCGTCCTGCTGATCACGCACGCGCTGGTCGGGTACGTCGAACTGGGCACCGATTCGTGGATCACCAAGATCACCGGCGCGATCATGGCGAAGAAACAGTTCGGGCAGATGCTGCTTGTCTACACGTCGAGCCTGATGTTCATCCTGCGGTTCTTCGCGGGACCGATCGTCGAGAAAACCTCGCCGCTGGGCCTGCTGTTCGTCAGCGCCCTGCTCGGGACCGCCGGGCTGACCCTGCTGGGGAACGCGAACACGATCCTCTTCTGCGTCGTCGCCGCGACGGTTTATGCCTGCGGCAAGACGTTTTTCTGGCCGACGATGCTCGCGGTCGTCTCCGAGCAATTTCCGCGCGGTGGGGCGATCACCATTGGCGCGGTCGGGGGCGTCGGGATGCTTTCCGCCGGATTGCTCGGCGGCCCGGGGATCGGCTTCGAGCAGGACCATTACTCCTCGGAGAACCTCAAGGGCCGCGACCCGGCCGTCTTCGAGCGGTACAAGGCTCCCGAGGAGAACCAGTTCCTCGGCTTCCGGACGGTCGGGCTCGACGGCTCGAAGGTCGGCGTGCTGGAAGATAACGGGCAGGAGGCCGAACGGGCGCTCAAGGTGCTCCAGATGGAGAAGGCGGCGAAGCCCGAGGCGGTCGCCAACCAGCAGAAGCTGGTCGATTGGTGGCACTCGGTCCAGGGCACGGCGCAGCAGGATAAGGAACTGGTGACCGAGGCTCGCCTTCACGGCAGTCGGATGGCGCTGAAGCTGACGTCGCTCGTTCCGGCGACGATGGCGGCAATCTACCTTCTGATGATCCTCTACTTCAAGTCGAGAGGCGGCTACCGGGCGCAGGAGCTGATCGACAAGCATGAGGAAGCCGAGATGATGGTCGGCGGGGTGGTCGGACCGGCCGAATACTGAGCCGTCGAGACGTGGCGATACCTCGGCCCGATCGGGTTGGACCGGTCGGGCCGCTTTCGTAATCCTCGCAACGGATTCCTCCTGAGCCTTGGTTGGAACAGAGAGAGAGAGCGGTTCTTCGGAGATCGCCTGGCCGCGGGGCCTCCGCGCGGAGCGAGAGTCTGCGCCCGCGCCGAGGCGGGCGTGGTATCTGACGATCGGTCCCGCCTACCTGGCACTTTTCGTCTGGGGTCCGTTCTTCGACCCGCTCTGGTCGCACGATATCGAGGGGGGCGGGCTGGTTGGGCTGGCCGGATCAGCCGTCGCCGCGGCGGTGGCGTGCTTTGGTCTGTTCTATCTGCCGATGGCCATCCGAGGATTCCGGACCGGGCGACGATTGGGTGTGGTCGCCGCGTCGACGTTTGGGACACTCGGATCGGAGTGGCTGACCGGGATGGTGGTGGCCGTGGCCGAGATCCTCTGGTTCGCGGTTGCCATCGACTACGCAGTGCAGGCGACGCTGCTCGGGCTCATCTCGGGGGGAATGCTGCCGGCCAGCGTTCTCGCCAACGCGAGGATCGGGACGCAGGTGGTTCGCGGACCGGTCGTGATGGGCGTCGCGCTCTTCTGGATCTTTATCACCGGCATGGCCGCCCTGCTTCGGCTCACGGGAGTGATCGGGGCCCTGATGAAAATCTATGCGCCCGTGGCCCTGGTCCTCCTGACGATCGCCGCGGCCTGGTTGTTGCCGGGGGTCGGCTCGTTCGCCAGCGGCGAGGCCTTCGGTGGGAAGGCCGCCCGCCCTTACGGGCCGCACGTCTCGGCCTTCCCGGTCTTCACCGGCTTCTTCGCGATGGCCAGTCTGTTCGCCGTGGACTGGGGCGCCACCGCGGCCCGACGGCGGGACGTGGTGGTCGGGGGATTGCTTGGGATCGTCGCGGCCGGGACCTGGACGGCGATCATGGCGCTTCTTGTGGTCTCAGGGGCTCTGGGTCGGCTGCACGCGGCGCACGAGGTCGGCGCCGCAACCGCCGCAGCGGCGCCGGTGAACTCGGTTCGGTGGGCAATCGCCAACGGGATCGGAGGCGCTCCGGCGGCGGTGATCCTGATCCTGCTTGGGCTGGCGGCGCTGGCGCCGGCGTGTTTCTCAGCACACGTCTTCATCCGGAAGCTGCACAGCCGATGGTCGGGCGTCCGCCGGATTCAGTGGGCCTGGATCGGTTCCACGATCGCGTTTCTTTTGATCGGGACGAGCTGGCCGGGGCGGATCGAGGCGGTTGACCACATGATGGGGCTGGTCTTCGCGCCGATGGTCGGCGCGATGGTCGGTGACTTCCTCATCTCGCGGGGCCAGTGGTCGGGTGTCCGGATCGGATGGAACCCGCCGGGGCTGATCGCCTGGGTCGTTGGGATCGCCGTGAGGCTGGTCCTCGATCGAGTCGCACCGCCGGCGATCGCCTCGCCAGTCACCGCGCTGATCATTGCGGCGCTGGTTTATGCGGTCCTTTCCCTGGCCGGGAGGGATCGCCCCGCAACGGCCGATGAGCCGTCGGCCGAACCGGGAGTGACGATGGCCGGGCCGTGAGGGGTCGAGCCTCGGCCAGGGCGTGCCGGGCCATTCTCATCCAGGTGCCCCGTGATCCTCGCCCGTTTGTGATGGCGGGATTGCCAGTCGGAAGGGATCGAACACCCTGAGCGTGCTCGTGAATCAGAGTCCGCCGCTGGCCAGGCTGCTGATCAATTGTATGATCGGCATCAGCACAGCCAGAATGACGAACAGGACAATCGCGCCGAGCACGAAAGTGACCAGTGGTTGGAGAAGATGGCCGAGGTTCTTGACCATCGCGGCGATCTGCTCGTCGTACTCATCGGCGAGATGCTCAAGGGTTTCCGGGAGCTTTCCGGTCTCCTCGCCGGTGGCGATCACCGCGATGACGTCAGGCGAGAACTGGCCGGTCCGATCGAGGGTCACGCTCAGCTCACGGCCAGCCATCACACGGTCCTTCGCCGAGCGGACGGCGTTCTTGATCGGCGTCATCACGACCACGTTCGCGGTGAGTTCGATCGTACTGGGGAAGTCGAGGCCAGCGTCGAGCAGAACGGACATCGTCCGTGCGAATCGGGAGGTGTCGAGCTTCCGGCAAAGCAGGCCGAAGACGGGCATCATCAGAACGAGGCGGTCCATCAGCGCCTTGCCGGCCGACGTTCGGTAGGCCCGGATCAGCAGGAACGGTGTCGAGAAGAGGAGGAGCGGCATCAGCCACCAACCGGCGAACCGGACGAAGTCGCTGAAGCTCATCAGCGCCCGGCTCGCGAGCGGGAGCGTCATCTTGCCGCTGAGATCCTTCAAGGTCTGGGCAAAGAGGGGCAGGATGAAGATCGAGATCCCAATCCCCACCAGGCCGGCCATCATCAGGACGATCGTCGGATAGATCATCGCCGAGCGAGCCTGGCGAATCAGCCGCTGACGAGACTCCAGGTTCTTCGCCAGCATTTTCAGCGTCTCGGGGACGCCTCCGCGCGCCTCGGCCACCCGGATCATGCTCAGGTACATCGGGCTGAACGTGGAGGTCTCGCGGACCATCGCCTCCTCCAGCGTCTCCCCGCGTCGGATGGCGTCTCCCATCCGACGGAGCACCGGTCCAAGCGCCGTGCCGGAGAACTGCCGCTCGAGACTGGCGAGGGAACGCAGGAGGTCCACGCCCGCGTTGAGGTACGAGGCGAACTGCCGGCTGAACTGAGCAAGCTGGCCCGTGCTGACCCGGCCGAAGAGGATCCGCTCGAACAGCTTCGGACCATCGACGGGCGTGAGCGGCTTCGCGTCGAGCGGGTCGCTACCGCCGCCTGGGCGAGGCGACTTGCCCTTGCGCAGCTTGCCGGCTCCGGGAGTCGGCACACCGGCCGGACTCGGGCGGAAGGTCGAGCCTTCGGGTGGGAGCGGCGGCGGCTTCGGTCGCGAAGGATCAGCCGGCGGCCGGTTGCGACGCGGGGGATTCGCCCCGGGAACGCCTGGATCACGACTCATCATCGGCCCCCGCCTGGTTCGCTTCGGATGCCGGGGACAGGAGGCCGATCGACATCCGCCTACGCTCGCCCGCCCCGCACGTTGACCCTTCCATCGTGGCGCCCGAGGCGCGGGCGGTCAAGCGGGCGGATGTCCCCCGCAGACTCGGGCACTCGGGGTGCTTCTCGGAATTTCGATCCTGGATGGGTTGTCATTCGAGATTCAGAATTCAAGATTCCAGATGCCGAATTCAGAATATCTTATTTGTTGTTCAAGTTTTTTCCATTCAGGAATCCAAAAAAAAGGATGAATCCCCAAAAAATGCGCAGTGGGGGTCAGGTCCCTGGCTGCCATTTCAGGACCGGCGTCTTGGTCGCCTTGACCTCGTCGGGCCGGCTGATCGGCGTCGTGTGAGGGGCGTCGTGGAGGGTTGCCGGATCCTCATCGACGATCGAGCGGAGAACTCTCGCGAACTGTTCGAGTGTCTCGCGGCTCTCGGTCTCCGTCGGTTCGATCATGATCGCCTCGGGGACGATCAGAGGGAAATACACCGTCGGCGCGTGGAAGTTGTGGTCAATCAGGGCCTTCGCGATGTCCATCGCGCGAATGCCCTTCTCACGCGCGATCGACCGCGCCGAGGCGACAAACTCGTGCATGCAGCGCCCCGGGTAATGCACCGGGTAGAGATCCTTGACGAGCTGCATCAGATAATTCGCATTCAGAACCGCGTGCTCGGCGACGGATTTGAGGCCGTCGGGGCCCTGGCTCCGAATGTAGCAATAAGCGCGGAACAGGACACCCGTGTTGCCGAAGAACGAGCGGACCCGGCCGATCGAATTCGGCCGGTCGGCGTCGAGTCGGTACATGCCGTCGTCGGATTGTGCCACGATCGGGGCCGGGAGGAAGGGCGCGAGGAAGTCGCGGACCGCGATCGGGCCGGCGCCTGGACCGCCGCCGCCGTGCGGGCCCGAAAAGGTCTTGTGCGGGTTGTAATGCATCAGGTCCACGCCCATGTCGCCGGGGCGGACGATCCCAAGGATCGCGTTCATGTTGGCGCCATCGAGGTAGAGCAGTCCCCCGCGCTCGTGGAGGAGCTGGGCGATCGTCCCGATCTGCGGGTCGAAGAGGCCCACTGTGTTCGGGTTGGTCATCATGAAAACGGCCGTCTCGTCGCTGAGCTTCGACCGGAAATCGGCAAGGTCGACCAGGCCGCGGGCGTCGCTCTTGATCGTCACGGCCTCGAAGCCGGCCAGGTGAGCCGAGGCGGGATTGGTGCCGTGGGCACTGTCGGGGATCAGGATCTGGGTGCGGCGATCGCCCCTGTTCTTGAAGTAGGCCGCCGCGACCAGAAGCGCCGTCAGCTCGCCCTGCGCTCCGGCCGCGGGTTGCAGGCTGACCGCGTGCAGCCCGGCAATCTCGGCCAGCATCTCCTGGAGCTCGAACAGCAGTTGCAGGAGCCCCTGCAACGTGCTCTCCTCCTGATACGGGTGCTGCGAGGCGAACCCGGGGAGCCCGGCCAACCGCTCGTTGCGCTTCGGGTTGTACTTCATCGTACAGGAGCCGAGCGGGTAGAAATTGGCGTCGATCGCCATGTTCAGCGTCGAGAGATTCGTGTAGTGGCGGACGACATCCAGTTCGGCGAGTTCGGGGAGCGGGGGGGCGTCGCTCGCCAGGTGGGCGCCGGGGAGGATCGCGTCGAGCGGGCGATCGGGGACGTCCGAATCCGGCAGGATCGCCGTGGATCGGCCGGGACGGCTGGATTCGAAGAGCAAAGGCGGCTGGTCGAGCTTGTACATGGGTTCGAGAGTCCAGTCGTCAGGCGAAGAAGTCGGCGACGCGGCAGCGGAAGCCGGGCAGGACGTCGGCTCCGTCGATCTCATCGGTTTCCGTCAGCAGGAGGGGTCGGGCGCCGGGGCGGTGGACAGTCACCGTCCGGGCGACGGGGTCGACGTTCCAGACGAGGCGAGAACCGGCGGCGAGCCAGAGTTCGGTCTTCTCCTCGATCTCGGGATCGCGGTCGTTCGGCGAACGCACCTCGACGACCAGATCGGGGGCAAACGGAAAGTGCTTATCCTCATCCACAACGCGGGCGAGCCGTTCAAGGCTCACGTAGGCCACGTCAGCTCCTCGTACTGTGTCCGGATCGCGTTCCAGAATGAAACCCGTCTCGGCCGCGTAGGTCTCACCGAGACGCGAAGCCTCAACGTGGTTCCCGACTCGCCGAAGAATCTTTCCTGCGATCCGTCCGTGTCGGCCGCCTGGAAGGGACATCGTCACCACCTCCCCGCGGATCAACTCCTGACGCGAACCGGGGTCCTGCGGCCAGTCGAAGAAGTCGTCGGCTGTGATCGGGCGGGTCTGGGTCGACATCGGGGAAACTCCCTCGGCCTCGATCGCTTACCTCGACGCCTGGCCGATTGCCGAGGCGTAGGCGTCGGCGAGGCCGTCGATTTCGGCCTTCGTGCGTTTCTCGGTGACGGCGACGAGGATGGCGTCGTCCATCGACGGATACCATCGCCCGAGCGTGATCCCGCCGTGATAGCCCTGGGTGCCGACGTCGGCGAGGATCTTCCGGGCGTCGCCGGGGACGCGGATGGCGAACTCCTTGAAGAACGGGACGGGGAAGGCGAGGGAGACGCCCGGGACCGCGGCGAGCTTCTCGGCGGCGTAATGGGCCTTGCGGGTCG
>DAHZZC010000392.1 GCA_027435495.1 Planctomycetales bacterium | reverse complement strand
GTCACCGGCGCCGGTCCCGTTGGGGCCGGTGAGGGTGCCGCTGCTGCGGCGACCGCTGCGGCCGCCGGCGCAGTCCCGGCTCCACCAGGCTGGAACGAGCGAATGAACGCGACCATGTCCTTGACATCGGTATGCGCGAGTTCCAACTTGTCCCTCACCGGCAGCATCAACTGCCCCTTACCCTGCAAAATCGAATGAGTCAGGTCGGCGTCGGTACGACTGGCCTGCCACTTCGGATCCGTAAAATCCGGGATGACCGGCATGGCTTTCCGCACGACACCGCCCCGGCCGTCGAGGTCGTGGCAGGCGAAGCAGACGGCGCGGAACAACTGCACAGGAGCCATCCCGCCCGGAGCCGGGGCGGGCGCTGGTGCTGTCGCGATAGGCGCGGCCGTCATCACGACATTGGGGGCTGCCGTCGGTGCGGCCGTGGCCGCCCCATTGGCCGTGGGGGTTGCCGTCGCACTCGCCTCGGGTGCGGGAGCAGTGAGAGGCGGAGATGAGGTTCCCAGCAGGGCCGCTGGTCGCCCGCCCTCGGCGGCAGTGAGTTCCATCGCCCGGTCGATCGGGATGCGATATCCGGGTGACGTGGGACTTGGTGCGCTGTACGTCGTCAGCACCTGCCGATCCTCGGCACGCAACTCCTCGATCCGCCTGGCCTTGACCGGATCATTGGTGGTTGCCGGACCAGCCGCACCAGGCGGATTTGTCAGCGTCGTCGTGAACAGGTAAGTCACCCCCACGACCCCCGCCGTGAATACCAGGTGCGCCAGCGCCCTCGACGCGGCCGACGGACGTCGACCGCGGAGGTTCGTCCGGGCGGAGGCCAGGCGGCGCACCATCCGCTGGTTGGCCGATCGAGACGGTCCCAGGTCTCCGTCGACTCGGCTCAACGCCTCGGCTGGGCCTTCCCCTTCCAACCTACCCGATACCATGGGACTCTCTCCTCAGGAATTGTGGAACGCCATCGATTCCGCCAGGCGGGGATCACCAATCGGGATGAGGGGTCGGGTTCGACCCGCCCAGGCCACAATCGCACCGCAGATCGACACCAGCATCACCAGGATCGAGAGATCCAGCCAGTTCGGCCCTCTTGCAGCGCGTTGACACCCCGGCATGATGATCCAGTAGAGATCGATGTAGTGGAAAATGAGAATCCAGCTGGCAACCAGCGCCAGCCAGACCGGATTTCGCTTCGTCGCTCGGAATAGCAGAAGCAGGAAGGGCACGGCAAAGTGCCCCAGGACCAGCGCCCAGCTCAGGGCGTTCCAGGCCCCCTCGCGTCGGATCGCATACCAGCGCGTCTCCTCGGGGAAATTGGCGTACCAGATCAGGAAATACTGGCAGAAGGCGATGTAGGCCCAGAAAATGACGAACCCAAAGAGCAGTTTCCCCAGGTCGTGCAGGTGCTCGACACTGACTGCCTCGCCGAGCCAACCGGCCGAACGGCAGCCGATCGTCAGGAGCGTCAACGTCGCGAGCGAGCCCAGGATCGAACCTGCCCAGAAGTAGACGCCGAAAATGGTCGAGCTCCAGTGCGGATCAATCGACATCAGCCAGTCGAATCCTGCCAGGCTCGCTGTATGGGCCAGCAACAGCAGGCCCCACGCTGACGACCCGACCATCCGGCGTCCGATCGATCGGTCCCCGCTTTGATCCTGCCGGGCTGAGAGCTGCGTCATTCTCCAGGCGATCAATGACCAGGCCGCGAAGTAGATGGCGGCCCGCGCATCGAAGAACGTCGGGTTGAGCCAGACCGCCTTCCGCGACAGTTCGTGGTCTGAGGCGACACGCGATGGATCGGCCCAGGCGTAAATCCAACTGAGGTTCAGCGCTACCGGTAGAAACATCCCGGCGATCCAGGGGATCGGCCGAGTGAGGTTCTCCAGCAGCCGGCGGACTACGATCGACCAGACCGCTCCGGTCAGGTGCAGGAGGAGGACCCAGGCCAGCGCCCCGATGCTGATGGTCGTCACGAACATCAGGCCGACCAGATACGAGCCGGCGAGTCGGCGGCCGTCCATTCCCGGGGCAAATCCCGCGAGCATCCCCACGGCAAACGCCGCTCCAGACGCCATCGCCAGCATCACGAAACCACGTGCCAGCCCTGCACCGGGTGACGAAGGCAGGTGGAGCGGCAGCGAATCGCTCTCGTTCGCGGATGGTTCGTGATTCATGGCTTCAGCTCTCCCCGGATCGATTCCGGTACGTCGGTAATGCCGGCGTTCTGGCTCCTCGCAAGGGCGCGCACATAGGCGATAATGGCCCATCGGTCGCGTACCTTGATCTGCGGGCCATACGGCATCATTCGTCCCTTCCCGTTGCTGATCACATCGAAGAACTGGCCTTCCGGCATCAGGGCGTGGAGCGCATCGGTGATACCCGCCACGCCGGTCAGGCCGTATTGCGTGATCACCCCATTGCCCTTACCGGTTGCACCATGGCACGGTGCACAAAAGATCCCGTAACGTTCCTGGCCGCGCTGGAGCAACTTCATGTCGACCCGCAACGGGTTCGCCGTCACCCAGGCCGTCCCCTTCTTACCCCTGTAGTAGACATCATCCTCTCGGAGCAGGTCAGGGTTTTGCCGGGGCGAGCCGGCGTCACATTCGTAATCGGTCCCGCCGAACGGCACAGTCCCCGCGGGGGGCGTGCGCATCGCGCGGCCATCCGCAAAGAAGGGTCCCGCCGCCTGCGGGTTGTACCTTGGCTGGAAATCCATGTCCGAGAAGACCATTAGCGGGCGACGATCGCTTACCGTCCCGCGCGTTCCCATCTCGCGGATGATCAGCGCGGTCAGCATCGCCAATCCCAGGAAGACCCACCGCATCGGTATCAGACCTCGCTCTCCAGAGTAGGGCCCAGGCCATTCTTCCGCGGGCGAACACGGCGTCAGTCACCGGGGCCGCCCGCAGCCCGCCGTTTCACTCGCCTCGCACCGCTTCCAGGCTCAACGCCCCCGACCGATCGAGCAGTGAGACGATCCGGTCCGGATCGAAGGCCGGATCATCGGCGTTGATCGCCAGGAAAAATCCGTCATCGGTTGCGCGGCCGAAGTCCCGCCCGCGGAAGAGCGGGTGATAGAGCCGCGGGAGTCGGTTGAGCAACAGCATCCCGAGGATCGTGCCGAAGGTCGCGTAGAGCACCATCGTCTCGAACGAGATCGGTACGAACGCCTCAGCGCTGTTCAGGGGCTTGCCTCCGGTCACCAGCGGATAGATCGAGGTGCTCAGAAACCACTGGAGCGTCTGCGCGAATGTCACGCCCGTCAGGCCGCCGACGAACGTGAAGAAGCGAACCCGCGACCGGCTCAGGCCCATCGCGTGGTCCATCCCGTGGATTGGGAACGGTGAGAACGTATCGAACTTCCGATAGCCAGCCGCGCGCACCTGACCGGCCGCCGCCCGAAGCTCTCCGGGCGTCGCGTATCGCGCCAGCACCCCATGAACGGCCGTGTCCTCATCTTCGTCCTCCAACAAATCGTCCCCGACAATCTCCATCGGACCACGGTCCAGGGGCGCCGGGTCTCCCGACGACCCATGACCGCCCGCGTGGGGATCGGCCTGCGGCAGGAACGCCTTGACCTCGCTCACCGCCACCATTGGCACGAACCGGAGGAACAGCAGGAACGCCGTCGAGAACAGACCGAAGGCGCCGATCAGCAACGCGATATCCACCCATGTCGGGTAGAACATCTTCCAGCTCGACGGTAGGTAATCGCGGTGCAGGCTCGTTACCACGATCACGAACCGCTCGAACCACATCCCCACGTTGACCAGCAGGCTGATCAGGAACATCGCAAACGGCGTCGTCCGGAACCAGCGGAACCAGAAGAGCTGGGGAGCCAGCACGTTGCAGGCGATCATCGTCCAGTAGCACCAGGCGTACGGGCCGGTCGCCCGGTTGTAGGCCAGGTAGCTCTCGAACATGTTGCCGCTGTACCAGGCACCGGCGGCCTCGATCGTGTAGCCGTATCCCATCAACAGCCCGGTTGTGAGGATCAGCTTGCAGAGGATCTCCAGGTGTCGGGACGTCACCACGTCCTTCAACCCGCAGGCGACGCGGAGTGGAAGGATCAGCGTCAGCACCATCGCCAGGCCCGAGAAGATCGCCCCTGCCACGAAGTAGGGCGGGAAGATCGTCGTGTGCCAGCCGGGGATCACCGACGTGGCGAAGTCGAAGCTGACGATTGTATGAACGCTCACCACCAGGGGCGTTGCCAGCCCGGCGAGCATCAGGTAGCCGGTCTCATAGTTGTGCCAGTGCCGTCCCGACCCTCGCCATCCCAACGCCAGCAGTCCGTAGATGTGCTGCGGGAGCCAGCGCGTTGCCCGGTCTCGGAGCGTCGCGAAGTCGGGGATCAGGCCGTAGTACCAGAACAGCGTCGACACGGTCGCATATGTCGCCACCGCCGCGAAATCCCAGGAGAGTGGGCTGCGGAAGTTGGGGAAGATCATGTTCACATTCGGGGCCGGCGCCAGATACCAGAACATCCAGGTCCGCCCGAGGTGGATGGTCACGAACAGGCCGGCGCAGGCGACGGCGAAGAGGGTCATGGCCTCGGCGAACCGGTTCAGGGCCGACCGCCACTTCTGCCGGAACAGGAACAGAATCGCCGAGATCAATGTTCCGGCGTGGCCGATACCCACCCAGAAGACGAAGTTGGTAATATCGAACGCCCAGCCGACCGTCTGGTTCATTCCCCAGACGCCGATGCCGGTCGAGATCACATAGGCCGTCATCAGGCCGCCCGTCAGGGCGGCCGACGAGCAGACCATCAATGCGATCCACCACCAGGCGGGTGCCCGCCGCTCGACCAGCCCGCAGATCAGGTCGGTCAGCGAGTGGAAGCTATGATTGCCGCCGATCAGGGGCGGCTCCTTCATTTCCTCCCCGTCGCGGCTCATGCTCGCGCCCCCTCTCGATTGTCGTTCATTTTCGGGTTCAGGTTACGCAATCGGGCGAGATAGGTCGTTCGCGGGCGGGTGTTCAACTCGCCCAGCAGCGAGTAGTTGCGCGGGTCCTTCGCCGCCTGTGCCACCTGGCTTTTCGGGTCGGACAGATCGCCGAAGACGATCGCCCGCGCCGGGCAGGCCTGGGCACACGCCGGAACGATCGTCCCATCGGGCACCTCGGTGTTCCTTGTGCCCCCCGCCGCAACCCTCGCCCCGATCTTCGCCCGCTCGATCCGCTGCACGCAGTAAGTACACTTCTCCATCACGCCCCGAATTCGAACCGTCACGTCGGGGTTCTTCTGAAGCTTCAGCGACTCCGCCATTCCACGCTCGGTCAGCGGCCCAAGCGCGAGCTTGTCGAGTGGACGTTCGTTGTAGTCGTAGTAGTTGAACCGCCTCGTCTTGTACGGGCAGTTATTGGCGCAATACCGCGTGCCGATGCAGCGGCCGTAAGCCTGGATGTTCAGTCCCTCCTCGCTGTGGACTGTGGCGTTCACCGGGCAGACCAATTCGCACGGCGCGTTCTCGCACTGAACGCACGCCACCGGTTGATGGACCATCCCTGGATCTTCCGGATCGCCCGAGAAGTATCGATCCAGACGGATCCAGTGCATCTCACGTCCCCGGATAATCTGTTCCCGGCCGACGATCGGGATGTTGTTCTCCGACTGGCAGGCGACCACGCAGGCGTTGCAGCCAACGCACGTATTGAGGTCGACGACCATCCCCCACTGGTGCTGCCCGTTGAAGACCGGCCGGTCCGAGAGCGAGATCACTTCCAGCTCGGCTTCCGGCCCGTGCCCCGCTTCCGGCCCGTGCCCCGCTTCTCCGTGCGACTCGTGCGATGCGCCCGGCGTCGACTCGCGCACGAGGTCGCGGCCGTGCATCGTGAAATGGTCCTGGGTGCAGGCCAGCGGCTGATGCTGGCCGGTCGGCGTCAGCTTCAGCCCGAGGACGAGGTCGAGAGCGGCGGTGGTCCGCAGCGCGTAGGCGTTTGATCCAACTCCGTGCCCCACGCGACCGACTGTCGTCCGTCCGTTGCCGAGGGCAACAGCCACCGTGAAATCCGCCTGGCCGGGGATGATTACCACGGGAATCTCGATCGATCGGCTCCCCTGTTCGAGCCGGACGACGTCTCCATTGGCGACCCCCAATTCCCGGGCGGTTGCCGGGCTCAGGCTCGCCGCATTGCCCCAGGTCAACTTGGTGACCGGCTCGGGCACCTCCTGGAGCCAGCCGTTGTTGGCGTACCGACCGTCGTCGAGGCGGGCATCAGGATCGAGCAGTAGCTCGAGCCGATCGGCCGACGGCGGTGCTGGAGCCGGACCCGCGGCCTGCACCGCCGAGGCGATCGACTCCCATTTCACGGCGGGCCGCACCGTCGGCCGCGCCGAGCCGGCGAGCAGTCCATCGTGGAGAAATCGGCGCCAGCCGGCCTCGGCATTCGCCTCGGCCACTCCACTGACCTTCCGATACGCCCGGCGGACGATGTCCAGAGGAACCGTCGTCTCATAACCGGAGAGCCGGGCGATCAGCTCCAGAGCCGACCGTCCGCCCGCGAGCGGCTCAATCAGTGGCTGAATGGGCACGACCGTCCCGTCTGATGTCCTCGCGTCGCCCCACGACTCGAGGTAGTGGACCGCCGGGATGTGCCACGTTGAGGATGTCGAGGTCTCATCGGCATGCAGGCCCAGCCGGATTGTCGTGCCCACCTGCTTCAGCAGGGCGGCGAAATCCAGATCGGCCGGTGCATCATACGCGGGGTTACCGCCGAGAATGAGCAGGGTCTTGACCTCGCCCTTGCGGATCGCCGCGGCCAGCTCCGCCAGACCCCCTCCGCTATCGGCCTCCGGCTTCGGCACAGACCGGAGTTCGATCGTTTCGCCCAGATTCCCCAGCGCCACGTTCATCGCGTGGGCCAGGGCATGGACGAACGGAGGTTGACGACGACCCGCGACGATCAGGCCGCGGCCGGCGTGCGCCTTGAGGTCGGCAACCACCTCTTCAATCCAGGGCCGGGGAACGGCCGATTCCCGGACGTTCCGTGCGGCGGCCTCGAGTGCCCGGCTGAGGGGTCCGGCCTCGGCCGTACCGGCCAGCACCGCATGGGCCAGGGCGATCGTGTAGTCTCGAATCCGGCTTGCCGGCATACGGAGCCGGTGGTCGGCCATCGCGCCGGTCAGCGAGAAACGCGCCTCGATCGCGTACAACCGGCTCATCGAACCGGCCGGCGCGACTCGTCGACGCGAGTCGGCGAACCCGATCAGGTGGCGTCCGCCGTCTTCCTCGACACCCAGGAAGTCCTGGTCGAGCGAAACGATGACTTCGGCCCGATCGAATCGGGGCCGTGCCTGCATCGGCGAGCCGAAGGCCATTGTCAGTCCGTCGCGTGCGGTTACGTCATCGATCGCATCGTGGACGTGCCAGCGAGCCTCCGGCATGTTGCTCCGCATCTGAGCCCGGAGCAATTCGATCGACGGGGATTCCCCCGACTCGGCCAGCACCCGAACGCCTCGCCCCTTGTTTGTCCGAAGTTCGGCGAAATGCCGGCTGGCGAACGCCTCGAATTCCAGCCAGGTTGAGGCCCGGCCTTCCTTCATCACCGGACCGAGCCGATCCGGATCGTAGAGATCCAGAACCGATGCCTGCGCGATTGCATCGGTCGCGCCCCGGCTATCCGGATGCTTGGGGTTCCCCTCGATCTTGGTAGGACGTCCCTCGTGGCTCTCGACCAGCACCGGCGAGGTCCCGCCCCGCCTGGGCATCGCGGTCGCATAATACGTCGGGAGCCCCGGCACGATCTCCTCGGGTGGCCGGGTGTAGGGCATCGCCGGCAGCTCTGGCCGCCGGCATCCGCTCATCCCCGCCAGGCCGATCGAGGCCGCCATCAGTTGCAGGAACCGGCGACGGTCGACCCCGCCCCCCTCCAGCAACTCCCGCATCGACGCGGGAAACCGACGCTCCACCCAGTCGCGAAACTCCGGCGTGCCGGCCAGCTCGTCGAGACTTCGCCAATAGGCCCGTCCCGTCGGCTCCTCAAGCAGGGAAATGCCGGTCGGTCTTTCGCTTATCGGTGACATCCTGTGCAGGTCTCCGGGGCTCGAATGCCGAACTGGTCCTTCAACGTCAGGCCAAAATCCCGCTGGTTCTGGCCCTGGGGCGGCTGCCACTCAAAATTCGTCGCCTGGTCGGGCGGGCGGAGATGCTCCTCGGGATGCCGATGGCATTCCAGGCACCATCCCATGCTGAGCGGTTTCTCGTGGACGACCACCGGCATCTCGTTGACCTTGCCGTGGCAACTCACGCAGCCCACCCCGCGACGCACATGGACCGCATGATTGAAATACACGTAGTCGGGGGTCTGGTGGACCCGCTCCCAACGGATCGGGCTGCCACCCGCCCAGCTCACTCGGATCGCTTCCAGTTGCGGGCTATCCGCCTTGATCGCCTGGTGGCAATTTATGCAGGTCTGGGTCGGCGGTATCTTGGCCACCGACGATTCCTCGACCCCGGTGTGGCAGTAAAGGCAAGACAGTCCCAGCCGCCCAGCATGCAGCTCATGCGAGTACGCAACCGGTTGCTTCGGCGCGTAACCAACACGCGTGTACTCGGGTGGCGCGTAATAATAAATACCCGTGATGCCGAGCACGACGGAGGCGAACGCTCCAGCCATGCCTCGACGCAACCAGTCATCCGCTCGCTGTGTGAAGATCAGTGCCAATGGAGCCTCCCGACTGTTGGTCGGCCATCCTTCTCGGTCACTACGCCGCGACCGATTAAGGAATATCCGTCGTCCATCTCGAAGCTCGAACCGACCTTCGAAGCTTGAACGCTGGATCTTGCCCGTTCCCGATGACCCGAAGGAGGAAGTCGCCGCAATCGTCGAGGCGAGTGGGGTGAGAACCCCGACTCCTTCATCGCAGGTCCGAACGGCCGCCTGTTTTTATCCATGCAGCATTGCATAGACAACGATCACATAAGTGGTCCCTGCTTTGTCAGAGTCAATAAAAAAACCCCACCGATGCGACGATTCGCACCGTGGGGCCACCATAGCCGCGGTATCCTCACCCGACATGAGTGAGGTCCAATCGCCTTTACAATAACACATCGATCGCAAAAAGGAAGCAGCCTCTCAAGAATCATCGAGATGCCTCCTGGAACGGGCCTGAAAACGGGGCCGGTGATTCCCCACCGACGTACGGAAAAACACCCTGCGATGTCCTCGGACTCTCCGGGCCATGGTCCGCCCGATTTCCGATCGACGGTGACGGTCGCGAGGGTCCCGGTCGCAAGGCGTTCCGCTGACCCCTCGCCGATGGGAGTGAGGGCTCACCTTGGCCCGATCATCCAGATGGAGGTGTGATTCGATGGGTCTTGCCCTGGGTGGATCTGCGAAACCAATCGATCGATTGGCCCGTCTTCAAATTTGCAAAGAGCGGGTTTCCCGGCGTCGCGAAGCACCTTACGACCTCGTCTTGTGCTCGCGCATCAGGCGGCCAGTTTCCTCCGAGCGTTTCGCAGAGGCCCCTTGCTCACAGGCGATTCCGACATAATGAAAACTCGGCTCGGAACCAGATCGGAGCGAGAGAATCGTCCGGCCAGACCCCCTCCTGGTGTGTATAATCCGCACAGCCGGATCTGTCGGCTGGCTTTGCCCAGGGTAGCAGATTCGATCGGCTCCCTTGGGGCCAGGGCGCCATCTGCCTCGCCAAGCCGGGGTCATGGCCCATCAGCGAAAGCCACCGGCCGCGAGCGTGGCGTCCCTCCGGCCGCCGGTCGGAATCCTCGACAACCCGTCTCGAAGGGCATGCTACATCCACCCATGCTTGCACAGGATCGGCATCTCGTCGGGCTGGTGCCGGTCGCTGTCGAGCAGATTCGAGCCTCCCATTAACAGCGAGTGATCGAACCGCGTACTCTCGACCCGGCAATCGCCTTGAGGCGGCCGATGCGGTCGGCGAACAGGGCGACGTGGGACGTTTTCGTCTTCAGATACATCGCCTCGCGCCAGGGGTTGCGGGCGTCGTAGGTCAGGTCCAGATGAAGGCGGGAGCAGAATCCCTGGAGGACCCCAGGATTCATCTGGGAGACGGTAGGATTCCGCAGCAAGGTGACGATGCGCGTCCGGTCCCACGGGAATGCCGGGACGATCCGGTCTAGCCTCGCTTCGGTCGCCTCGCCTCGTTATTCGACACAAAACCGCCGGACGATCGGCCGGCTCGCGGGCCCTGATGCGAGCCGGGGAGGTGACCACGAGCAACCCGTGCACTGGGCCGACTGGCCGGCTTCTTCGGTCGGTCGAGGGGGCGGTAACTGGTCATGTCACCAATCACTTCTCGCGCCTTTCTCCTGATGCGATAATCGGTCGAAGAATCATTAGACTCCATGCGTGGACCTTGCCCGTTGAGGTCGGGGGTGTGTCGAACCAGATTTCCCGGGCCGTTCTGTTCGAGAAAGGTCGATCTGAAATGGGGCTTCGAGAATTCGCCGCCATGCTCCCCGTGTTCGCCGTGGCCTGGCATTCCGCGAGCGTCCAGGCCGAGGGGCCCCGTGAGGTCACCTTCAACCGGGAGATTGCCCCCATCCTGTTCCGGAACTGCGCCACTTGTCACCGGCCCGGAGAGGTCGCTCCCTTTTCGCTGCTGACCTATCGAGACGCCGCCAGACGCTCCGGCCAGATCGCCGAGCTGACTTCCAGCCGAGGGATGCCTCCCTGGAAGGCTGAGCATGGCGCGGTACCGTTTGCCGACGAGCGGCGGCTCTCGGATGGCGAAATCGCTCTGATTCGTCGATGGTCCGAGACGGGGGCTGCCGAGGGAGATCCCGCTGACTTGCCCCAGACTCCCAGGTTCGCCACGGGCTGGCGGTTGGGCGAGCCGGACATGATCGTCAGGATGCCGGAGCCCTATACCCTGGCCGCCTCTGGACCCGATGAGTATCGCTGTTTTGTGCTCCCGATCCAGGTCCCGGAGGGTAAGTACATCACTTCGATCGAGTACCGGCCCGGTAATCGGAGGGTGGTCCACCACGCAGTGTTCACCTCGATGCCCCACAAGATGGCCGCGGCCAAACTCGCCTCGGGCGACGGCAGGAGTTTTCTTTCGGGACTGGCCCCGCCGGGGCAGATCCTCTCCGGTCAGCTCTCGATCTGGACGCCCGGCATGGAGCCGAGCCTGCTGCCGGACGACCTCGCCGCCCGATGGCCGAGCAACACCGACCTGGTCCTCCAGCTTCACCTCCATCCCAGCGGCAAGCCCGAGGTCGAGCAGTCGACGCTTGGTATCCACCTCACAGACCGGAAGCCGCGCGCCGGCCTGAAGATCATTGTCCTCTTCAATAGCCAGATTGACATCCCCCCCGGCCGGGCCGACGATGAGGTTCGAGCGTCAAAGATGCTCCTCTCCGACACGGACATTTACGGGATCTTCCCGCACATGCATTTGATCGGCCGCACGATCCGGGCCGAGGCGACCCTGCCCGACACGACCAGGATTCCCCTCATCTCCATTACCGACTGGGATTTCAACTGGCAGAATTACTACCGATACGCGAGTCCGCTCCACCTTCCGGCCGGCACGAAGATGGACGTTCGCTGGACCTACGATAACTCGGCCGCCAACCCGGCCAATCCGAGCAATCCACCCCGACGTGTTACCTACGGCGAGCAGACGACCGACGAAATGGCCTTCCTGGTCTTTGATGCGATCTCGACCGGCCCGCCTCCGCCCGAGGAGCTGGCCCGCCGTTCCGCCATCGCGATGGGTCTGCTGGACAGGGACCATGATGGCCTTCTGGACATACAGGAACTCGCTCTCGCCTTCGGGCGAACGAATCCCGCCGATATCAAGAAGCGGATCGCCCTGTACGACAGGGACGGAGATCTCAAGCTCAACGCCCAGGAGTTCGTCGAGACCTTCAAGGCGATCGGCCTTCATTGACCCGGACGCTTTGCGGTTTGATCAGGATCAGGCTGAGGCTTCTTGACCGGATTGGCCGCCGTCCGCGCGACAAGGTCGGGCAGGTCGTAGACTCGCAGAGCGCCGGGGACGACCACGGAAAGCGGAGTGCGAATGACCCCCTGCTTCACCACGTCCTCCCACGAGGCGATCGATCCCTCCATCGTCACGTCCGAGATTCGGTCGTTCTCGTCCAGGAACGCGGAGTGCAGCGCGATTGGGCCCGCCGTGCCAACGCCGACGAGCCGGTAGCGGCGAGGCTCACCCTCGGCCTTAGTCCCGCCGGCCGCGGGTTGGTCGAGACCCTCCAGCACGGAGAGGACATCAACGACCCGCTGACCCAGCAGCGGGCGGCCGAGGTGGAACGCCAGGAAAGCTTCCTTCCAGTCCTGGCCGAACCAACCTGGGTCGTTGACCTTACCTCCAGGCTGGGTCTCGCCCATCCCTCGCGGTTGGATCAGGATTGTCCCATCGGGCAGCTTGAGGAGTTCCTCCAGCCCGGACGGCCACTCCTCGACGACCCGAACGATTTTTCGCTCGGGAGACTGGACCCGAGCGCTTGCGACCTCGATGGCCGGCACCACGACCCCTGGCTCAACCTCGAAGATCCACTTGACGACCAGGCGATCGCCGACCGCAATCGTCGCCACGTGCCTGGGCCTGGCGGGCGCGATCTTTCGGCCTTCCAGACCGATCAACCGGCGGACCTCGGCGCGTAACTCGACGTCAGAACGCTTCGGCCTGCCTGCTCGGAGTTCCTCGGCGCGGGTCGTATTCAGGTCGAAGACCGACCGTTCGCCCGGGAATTCGCGCAGCACCTGGCCGCTCGCGGTGCATTGGAGGTCAGCGATGGACGCGATCGAGGACTCGGGCTCGTCGATTGGCTCGTCCTTCCTCAGCAGCCACCGCGACATCCACCGGGCGACCGCAACGCGACGCGGTCCGGTAAAGCCGTGCGGCTCGTCCGATTCGAACAGGTCTACCCGCTCGCCGAAGCCGAGCCGCCCGTAAAGCCGCTTGCACTCTCGGAAGGTGATCCAGCTTCCGTCGATGTCGAAGAAGTCCTGGGTTCCGACCGAGAGCAGAGTCGGCTTTGGTGCTCGCATTGCGATATAATCCGCGTGTTCCATTCCGAATGCCACTTGCCCGGTGATATTCTGCTCGGCATCCTGCGGCCCGATGGTGGCGAACAGCCGTTCCAGCGAGGTGATGTAGCAGGACGGGGCCGCCACCGCGATCCGATCATCGAGCGCCATGAGATAGGCGGTCATCGTCCCGCCCCCAGAATTCCCGGTGCAGCCGAGGCGGCGGGGATCGACCTCGGATCGGCTCGCGAGGTAGTCGATCGCCCGCATCCCGTCCCAGACCCGATAACCAGCGAGTTCCCGGCCCACGAGCAACGCGCCCATTCCGGCCATGGTGTGCTCGGTCGTGCCCCGGATCACGGGCTTGCCGCGGTCGTCGAGCCGCTGATAGCGCTCACCCTGGCCGATCGGGTCGTAGCAGAGCACAGCCATGCCGTTCCGGGCGAGCAGGATAGCCGCCCGTTGGTAGGTCTCGCCCGCCTTGCCCTCGTCGCTGTGCCCGCAAGGCAGCAGGATGCCCGGGAACGGCGGCCGGCCCGCGGGGATGTAGAGGTTGGCCGTGACGTGGTGATGCGGTCGACTGGCGAAGACCACGTTCTCGACGCGGTAGCCGTCGCGGCGGTGCACGTCGACGACGCGAGCGTCGAGCGGCGTCCGCTCGGGCTGGTCGCCCAGCGCCCGTTGAAAGTAGGAGCGCAACGATCGTTGACGCGCGGCGATCTCCTCAGG
>DAHZZC010000391.1 GCA_027435495.1 Planctomycetales bacterium | reverse complement strand
TCCTCGAAACGCTCCAGCTTCTCGCCGGCGGCGGCGGCCCACTCCATGAAGGGCGTCGGTGTCCCGCGCGAGCCGATGATGGTCGCCTCCCGGAGCTCGCGAGGAGCCAGCCACTTGTGCTCCTCGGTCAGCTTCGCGGCCAGTTCCGCGAGGCTCTCACGGTCCTCGGCCGGCAGCTTCGAGCCGCGGAGATAGAGCGAAAGCGCCGAGGCCGTCGGCTCGGGATCGGTGGCGATCATCCGGAGACTCGACTTCTCGGCCTCGGGGGTGCTCGACTTACCGGCAATCACCCCGGCCCGGGTCGCAAGCGTCCCCGCCACCAGGGCGCGGCGAAGCGGCAGGTAATCGACCAGGATAAAGGGCTGCTCATCCCAGTACTCGGGCTGGACCGTCCAGCCGAGGAAGGCCCCCACCGGGCCCCACTTCTGCACCTTCTCCGTGTCGCCGGTCGAGTTCGAGGTGCCGAGAATCTTCGCGACCTCGTCGCGGGGATCTCGGAGTTTGATGGTCTCCCGGCCGAAGATCTGCTTGACCTCCTCGCGGGCGACCGTGTCGAACGGCTTGATCCGCCCCTGGTGCATCACGGGGACCTCGCCGATCCGCTCATAAGCGCGGCCGATCCCCAGCGTCTCGGCAGTCTCGTCGGCGCGGGCCGCAAGGCCCGTGGCCATCGCGAGGGCCAGAGCCAGTCGGCTGATCGGTGTGGCAAAGCGTCGCATCGGCAATCCTCCGGGGGCCAGGTCGGCCGCCGCTCGTCCTCTTCGGGATCAGAGCTGTTCAGCCGGCTCGGCCGGCTTGCGGGAATCCTCGACGACCTCGGAGGCCGAGCGGACCGCAGACCGCTCACGCTCCTTCTTGCCGCCGTCGGTAAAGACTCCCGCTCTCATATAGAATTGAACAAATGTGCCCACGACCACCAGCAGGCAGCCGAGGTAAATAATCGGACGTCCCGGGTTGGTGGCGACCTGGAAAACCGACTGGAACCGGCCCGTCGATCGGCCCGACTGGGGATCGATGTCGGGTTGATATCTCATCTGGTAGAAGGTGTAACCGTTGTGGTCCATCGGGTGGTTCATCTCGATGAGATGCTCCTCATCGTGAAGGCCCGCGGCCTTGTCGGTCAGAAGGACCTTGCTCTCGAATTTCGTCGGCTGCTGGGTCCCGGGCTCGAAGCCGACCTCGAAGTCCTTCAGTTTCAGTTCGAAGCCCAGCGGCTTGCGGTCGGCGTCGAAGGCCAGGGCATAGGGGCCGCCCTTGAAGGTGACGAACTCGGGCCTGGGCTGGTCGAGGCCCGTCGACCGGCGGAGCCAGATCTCCCTGGTCTCGTCGCCGACGGTCATTTCGACCCGGCAGGCGGCGATCCCCTGGTCCATCTTGCCCGCGGGCAGCTCGACCGGCTGGCAGACCTCGCGCTCGATACCCGATGGCAGATACTCAGGAACGGCGAAGCTGATCGTCATCGGCATGTTGGGCGTTCCGCCGAAGGCGACGATCGGTTCACCCTTCTTCAGCGGACCGGCCGCCCTCAACTCGCCGAGCCCGCCCTCCTTCGCCCGGCCGAAGATCCGGTAATACAGCCTCTGATCGGGGCCAGCCAGCACGTCGATCTCACCGAATCGGCCGTTGGTCTTGGGATCAATCGAAGGTCGGACGATGTAATGGATCAGGGCCAGCGGCGCGGGCGGCTTCGCATCCTTCTCGCTCGGTGGGATCACGTTCGGCATTCGAGGCAGGTTCGCCATCGCCATGTGCGTGACCTCCTCGGCCTTCCCCTTCCGAATCTTGAAAACGGCCAGGGGGACAGGATCGGGACCCATCACCCGGTCGAGCCCGCGCTCCTGGGTCGGGAAGTCGAGAACCTCGGCGAGCGTGACGGCAAGGTCGCTCCCCGGCAAGGTGGTCGTCTTCCCCACCTCACCGTCAAGCGGCCAGTCGTAAACCCGGGGCTTGCCGGCCGAATCCTCGTATCGGAACCGAGCAACGCCTCGGGGGCCATTCCCGGCCGGCGGTTCGAGGAAGTCCTTCACCAGATCGGGATGGTCAACCGCCGAAAAGCTGACCACCGCCGGCGCCGCCCGCATCGGCTCGCGGACGGCCTTGAAAAAGCGAGAATCCGTGAGGAACCACTGACTCTCGTCCGTCGGAAAGGCGTCGCGAGCCTCGGGCATGCCAGGGGCCTTGAACAGGACCCGAATCCGGGCCATCGGCGTCCCGCTGGGCGACTCCACGTGCTCGGTCGCCGGGATCGAGGCCGCGAGAAACTCCTTCGCCACGATCCGGAACGGATCGTCCGACCTGGTCAAAACCTCGTCCGTCGCGTTCGACCCGAGCCCCGGTACGAGCGCCTTGAGCCGGCCAACCAGACCCGAAGGCCTCGGATGCCCCGGACCCCACGAGAACGAGCCCGGCAGAAACGGCACGATATATTCACGAGTGAACTGCTGCGTGTGAGGGTCCACCTGCCAGACCCGGAGGACCGGATGATCCATCCGCACGAGCTCACTCCGGACATCGCCTTCCAGCATCCCGACCTGTCCCTCGTCCGAGGTCCGAACGCTGTAGTACGAACCGATCAAAATGGTGATCAGCCCAGCATGGGTGATGACAAATCCCGTCTGACGCTTCTTCCAGGGGTATCGGATCAGGGCCGCGCAGAGGATATTGATCCCCAAAAAGCCGAGCAAAATGGCAAAACCGGGCCCTCGGTAGATGTATTCGTTGACGGCCGCGGTACCGTACCACTTCTCGAAGAAGGTCGCGTAGGCCAGTGTTCCCGCGAGTGCGGAGAGGCTGAGAACCGCCAGCTTCACCGAGGCCAGGAACCGATAAATCGCGTCGAAACCACGGCCGATCCGATCGGCGATCGAGGTCGGGCCGTCGGTCCGGTCGGGACTCGCGGGCGAGGAGTTCTTCTGGACGGCAGTCGCCATGGATTCGCACCTACCCGGGGGCGAGGAAGTCACAAGGGAGGAGACGGCGGCGGGATGAATCGATCCACCCGGCATCGTATCGATCGTCGCTGGCATTTTAGTCGGAGGCCCTCAATCGGGCCAGATCCCCGATCAAACCGACGTGATGATCGGCCCGGCACGCGGTCCGCGAGGTCGATCTCCGGCCGCGACCTCGGACAAGAGCGGTCGGAGGAACCAACGGAGCCCCGCCTCATGCATCATCACGACGGCCCCGATGCCTTTGTTCGATCCGATCGGCGGCCGGCAATCGGCTCCGCCCGCGACCACCACCGGTCGAACGGTCATCGGATCGTGGCGAATCACCCGCCTCGGCGCCTCATGATGGCGACGGACCGGGCGCCACGAAACCCGATCGGGAGCGGGTCTTGCCTCCTTCCGAAAGGCGGAGTGGCAGCGGACACAACTGGCGTCGAGCCGCTGGGCCGCGGCAAGCATCGACGGTCGATCCGAGAGGTCGCAGGCCCGCTCGAGGTCGACGGCCGCCTCCGTCATCTGGTGAGCAAGCCGGTCCCAGAACGGTCCCGAGGCGTCCGTCTGGGCACCCTGGAGCCGAAGTCCGGCCTCAGCCGCCGCCCGGGCGGCGGGCCTCAGCTTCTCAAGCCCCGATGGCCCGACCTCACCTCTCGCGACCGCGGCCAGGACCGATCCGTATCCAACCGCTCCATCCTTCCCATCACCAAGAGCCGACATGATCGTCCGAACCCTCGACGACGAGTCCAACCGATCGATGCCCACCCGGATCATCGAGGCGATCGCGACCAGGCCGATCAAACCGATCGCAACGCCCCGAACCGTCAGCCGATCGCGCAGCATCGACCGGGCCCGATCCAGCCGCCTCGACATCGAGCCGGTCGGCCACCCCAGCCGACGCGCTGCCTCCTCACGCGTCTGCCCCTCCAGGTCGCAGAGAACCACAGGCGCCCGGTATTTCTCGGGGAGCTGCCCCAGCGCCTCGTCGATCGCCGTCCGAAGATCCTTCCGCTCGACTTCAGACGACGGCTCCATGTGCGGATGATAGCGTTCGGGCAACTGGCCGTCAAACTGGCTGGCGAGGGTCGAGACCGGGGTCTCTCGGGCGCGTCGGCGGGCCGTCCCCGATCGTGCGTGCAGGGCGAGCCGGCGGGCGACACCGTCGATCCAGGGGATCACGGAATCGCTCCAGTCGATCCCGCCGGCCTTGCGGGCGAGCACCAGGAACGTGGCCTGGCGGACGTCCTCGATCTCGTGTTCGTCCCGGAGAATCCGTCGACAGATCCGTTCGACCCGGGGACCGTGCCGGTGGACCAGGGCCGCGAACGCCGCCTCTTCGCGCGCGTGGACGAACCGATCCAGCAAGGCCGCGTCACTCGGGGTCTCGACCATGGAACGAGGGCTCCTTCGGGGGCGTCTTGCCGCCTCCTCTATTTGATAATGCCGGGGACCGTCCCCGCCAGATGCATTTTTCCAACAAATCTCGGGAATGCCTCAAAAAACCTCTCCCGTTTCCCCACCCTTTCGCCGTTGACGCCGGTTTCACGGGGAGATAGCGTGAATGTTAGCCTGGATAGCATGGGGTGGAAACGGGATTCAAAGATGTGGTGGACGTCGACACGGATTCGGGCCTGGTTGCTGCTGGGCGGTGTCTTCCTTTCGGCCGCGGGTGCGGTCCGGGGCGACGATCTGCCGGGCCGCTACCGCCGTGAGGTCCGGCCGATCCTCGACCGGGCCTGCGTCGGATGTCACGGCGGATCGAAGCGGGAGGGCGGCCTGAGCCTTCGCGGGCCCGACGACCCTGCCCTCGCGGCGGCCCGTCGTGGGATCTGGAAGCGAGTCCGGGGGCGGGTCGAGGCCGGCGAAATGCCGCCCGACGACATCGAGACGCCACTCTCCGATTCGGATCGGAAGACGTTGCTCGCCTGGGTCGCCGAGGCGATGGCCGCCGGGACGGATCGATCGGTCCGCGACCCGGGGCCGTCGGTCCTCCGCCGATTGACCCGCAGTGAGTACGTCCGGACCGTCGGCGACCTCCTCTACATCGAGAAGGGCGACCTCGATCGGCTCGACCTACCCGAGGACGATCCAGGCGACCACTTCGAGAACCTCGGGGCCGCGCTCAGCCTCGCACCGACGACCCTGGAACGCTACTTCGACGCCGCCGATCGCGTCGCGGCGATGGTCTTCGGCAGCGGCTGGTACGTCAACGGCTCGCGACAGAGATTGATGCCAGTCCGCCCAGCGCCCAAGCGACCCGAGCGCGAGGCCGCCCGGGCCTCGCTGACGCGGTTCCTCCGTCGCGCCCACCGACGCCCCCCCGATCCCGCGGACGTCGACCGACTCCTCGCCTTCTTCGACCAGGAAAAGGCGCGTGGCGCCCCGTTTGAGGAGGCGATGCGGGCGACCCTGAAACCCGTGCTGATCTCTCCTCGGTTCCTCTTCCGGATCGAGCAGGATCGGCCGGCCCGGGGCCGATCGCCAGCCGTCACCGTGGACGACTGCGAACTGGCCGCCCGGCTCTCCTACTTCCTCTGGGGAACGATGCCCGACGAAACACTCGACCAGCTTGCCGACCGCGGCAAGCTGACGTCGGATCCGGCCACTCTTGAGGCCGAGGTACGGCGGATGCTCCGCGACGACAGGGCTCAAACCCTGACGAAGGTCTTCGCCGCGCAGTGGGTCCAGCTCGGCAAGATGCGGACCGCCCGGCCCTCACAGGAGATCTTCCCCCAGTTCCAGGCGGGCCTCAAGCAGGCGATGGTTGAGGAAGTCTGGGCGTTCTTCGATCACCTGCGGACGGAAGACCGGCCAGTCACAGATCTGATCGACTGCCACTATGCTTATGTGAATGAAGAACTGGCCCGGTATTACGGGATCAAGGGGATCTCGGGTGGGAAGATGCAGAAGGTGGCGCTCGACCCCTCGCACCATCGGGGCGGATTGCTCGGCATGGGGGCGGTTCTGGCCTCGACCTCGCACACGTTCCGGACCAGCCCCACACTGAGGGGGAAATATGTGCTGGAGGTCTTGCTCGGCTCGCCGCCGCCACCCCCTCCGGCAAACGCGGGCATCCTCAAGGATGACGCCCCGCTCGGCAAGGCCGCCGAAGTGACCACGTTCCGTGAGAAGATGGCCCAGCATGCGAGATCCGCTTCATGCGCGGGGTGTCACCGCAAGATCGATCCCATCGGCTTCGCCCTGGAGAACTACGACGCGGCCGGCGCCTGGCGGGAATCCACCCGGGACCGGCCTCTCGACGTCTCGGGCATCCTACCGTCGGGCGAGCAGATTGAGGGGGTCCAGGGACTGAAGCGCATTCTGAAGGCCCGAGACGATCAGGTCGTCGAGAACCTTGCAGCGCGGATGCTGGAATACGCGCTCGGCCGAAAACTTGCCGACGAGGATGAGCCGACGATCGGCGAGATCCGAGAGACGTCGGCAATTTCGCAATATCGGTATTCGTCGATGGTTCTGGCGGTCGTCCGGAGCGTGCCTTTCTGTTGCCGGCGGGCCACGGGTCGGGAGGTCGTCCAATGAGCGATCGCGATCGGTTCGGGGACAGTTCGGATCAGATGACACGACGGTCAATGCTCCGGGGTGCAGGCGTTGCCGTCGCGCTGCCGTTCCTGGAGTCGTGGATCCCTCCATCGGCGCGGGCGGCCGGCGGGATCGCCGGGCCTCCACTGCGAATGGCCATCGTCACTGTGACCGGCGGGACCGTCCTGGAGTCGTGGAAGTTGCCGAAGGGCGGACCACTCGGCAAACTCCCCTCCATCCTTCGCCCTCTCGATTTCGCACGCGACGACCTGTTGATCGTCACCGGACTCTCGCACACGGGCGCCTCGGAGAATCTCAACGGTCACGAGAATTGCGGATACAAGCATTTGACCGGTGCCGTCCGAGTGGGCAAGATCGGCGGGCGGCCCTACGCCGGAATCTCAGTCGACCAGGCGGCGGCGCGAGTCGCGGGGCGCGAAACCTTCCTCCCCTCCATCGAGATGGGTCTGACCAACCACGAGACACCGTTCTCGTTCCGGTCGGTCGACCAGCCGGCACCGTTCGAGGCCGACCCTCGACTGGTCTTCGATCGCATGTTTCGAGGCCGTCGGCCCGTCGTCCCCAACTGGAAACGCCGAGCCAGGGGTAGCGTCGCCGAGGTCGGACACGCCTCAGCTCCGACCGATCCCTACAATCGAAGCGTGCTCGACGCCGTACGTGCGGAGGCAAAAGCCCTCCGCAACCGCCTGGATTCCAGCGACCGCCAGAAACTCGACCAGTACCTCGACGCCCTCCGTACCAGCGAGACCCGAATCGATCGGCTTGAGGCTCGCCTTCGTATCGAGGCCGCTGATCTCAAGGATCCAGGACCGTCGCGGCTCGTCGATCTCACGATTCCACCCGAAATGGGGAAACCCAACTTCCACCACTTTCGTGACCTCATCCATCGTGACCCCGAGAAGCATGCCGAATACATCCGACTCATGGCCGATCTGCTCGTCCTGGCCCTGCAGACCGACACCACTCGAGTCGTTACCCTCGCCGTCGGCGCCGATGACGCGTTCTTTCCAGGCGTGGTCACCGTCGGCTACGAGTACCACTGCCACACCCTCGAGCACCAGGGAAACGCCGACCGCCCCGAGAACGCCGACCCGATCGCTCGCGAGGCCTGCCGGCAGATCCACGCCTGGTACACCGAACTCTTCGCCGAGATGGTCGCCAAACTGAAGGCGATCGACGAGGGCGGCTCGACCCTGCTCGATAACACCATGCTCCTTTACACCTCGTACATGTCCAACGGCGGCCACGGTACGATCGACTACCCGACACTCCTCGTCGGAAAAGCCCGAGGCACCCTCCGGACCGGCCGACAGATCGATTTCCCGGTGAAAACCCCGATGTCGAACCTGTTCGTCGAGATGCTCGAACGGATGGACGCCGGCGGCCCAGGCTTCGGCGAGAGCCTGACCTCTCCCGACCAGGCCTTCCAGGGACGCCTGCCAGGCCTCACCTGACCCTTCTGCTTTGAGACAGCATCAGTCTTGTTTGAAATATAAATTAAATTGTTTTCATTTATCAATACATGAAAAACAAACCCGATTCTTGTTTGAATCCTGAATGACGGACTCGACGATTCCGGGAGATTGGCGAATCGGGTGGAGGGGGAGAGAGATGTCGCGACCGGTCTTCGTGGCGGTGGGTTACGACGGGCTGCGGATGCTCTCGGGCGACGGCCGCTCCTGGGGTTCGGCGATGTTCGGCCAGGAGGGGGAGGTCTTGAGGTCGGCGGCGGTGGGCAATGGCCGGGCGGTGGCGGTCGGGACGAGAGGAGGCGACCAGGTGCTGACTTCCTCGGTCGACGGTGTGAACTGGACGCGGACCCGTCGCGAAGGTGGATACGGCGGGTATGTACGAACGGTCCAGTTCGACGGTCGGCGATTCCTCGGCCTCGGAGGCGATCCTGGCTCCGTCGGCGCGGCGAATCCCTATGGT